>JABDOU010000015.1 GCA_013043085.1 Acidimicrobiia bacterium | reverse complement strand
CCCGGGATTGGCGGGTGTAGCCGAACTGGTATAGGCGCCAGATTTAGGATCTGGTGTGGAAACACATTGGGGGTTCGAGTCCCTCCACCCGCACCAATCGAATCAGCCAGTGAGCAGGGGCTGTTTTCGGAGATTCCACTCGGTTGGCACAAACACGCAGTCGGGACTGTTCCTCGTTTGCTAACTGATTGGCCGCATGAACTTCAGTTCGCATCTGGCTCGAGAGGGGTGCCTCGACCCCGCTACATAATGTTGGTTATGTGCGGGTGATATCCTCGTCGAGTGCCTCCGACTCGCTCTCCTGAGATTGAATCCGTAGCCCGCAGAACCGTTCAGGCATACGCAGGCGACTTCGAGACTCTGAGGAATCTGATGTCCTCTGATCCGAGTTTGCGTGTTCTCGGGTTCGATCGTGACGAGTGGTGGAAAGGCTCGGCCGTCTTTGATGTCCGTCAGGCTCAGTCAGAACAGCAGCCCGAGTTTCAGGTTCGTATCGCCGAGGTTGAGGGTTTTGAGGATGGTGAGTTCGGCTGGGCGACGGTCTTTTCGACGATCGTCACACCCGATGAGGAGACTCAGCTTCGCACCTCAATGGTGCTGCGCATCGAGGCCGGAGTGTGGAGAGTTGTCCAGTGGCACAATTCAAGCCCGGTACCGAACCAGCAGGTCTTTGGCGTGGAAATCACGACCACCCTCGATGACCTCGTCACATCGATCCTCAGCGAAGGCAATCAGATGCCTGTTGGTCAAACGACAGAGGGAACCATGACGTTGGTCTTCACCGACGTTGTCGACTCGACACCGTTTGCCGAGAGAGTCGGCGATGACAAGTGGGCAGCTCTGGTGGCGCAACATGAGGCGGTCATTGGTGCTGTGACTGCTTCGCACGGTGGAACTGTGGTGAAGTTCCTCGGGGATGGATCGATGCTCGCCTTCGAGTCGGCCCGAGCGGCGGTCCGCACGGCGGTCGAGATCCAAAAGGCAACCCTTGACGCTCCCTTCTCGGTGCGAATAGGCGTACACACCGGTGAGGTCCAGCGCAGTGCGGATGATCTATTCGGCCTAACGGTGAACAAGGCTGCCAGGATCGCCGCGGCGGGCGACGCCGACGAAGTCATGATCTCATCGACAACTAGGGATCTCATTGGATCGATGGACGGCGTGGAAATAGGTGATACCAAAACCGTTGCACTGAAGGGTCTATCAGACATTCACCAAATATCGCCCGTCGTTTGGAACTGAACGAACCCTGCCGATTTTCCCCGCAGAGCGCAATAAGAACCGGTAGATAATGCCGGATCTAGTGCGCTTTCAACGGCGCCCACAGGGTGAGGGGGCCGTCATTATGCGCTGCTTCCCTGGATTGGTTGACCGATCTTGCAGACAACGGATCGGCTAGCGCCGAATGCCTGTTATGGGCGGGCGGAGGACCTCCGAGAGTGTCAGTCGTCCTGGAAGTATTCGTCCATGTACCCGAGGGCGATTTCTGCACCCGCAGCGTTCCCAGGGAACGACCTCATCGCCAGGGCGTCGTCCACGTTCCTCTCGCTGACCCACAGTACAAAGTCCCCCCAGGCGGCCTGAATTGTCTCGAAGGGTGCGACATTATGTAGGTCGGTTCGCACAATGAGGCCGTCAACCACTTCGAAGTAGTAGGTGCCTTGAACGGGTTGTTCTAATCCAAGGCGCGTATTGAACTCGGTGGGCAATTCGGCTACGCAAGATGCTGCTTCCCCAACTTGACCGTCGGCTGGGACGCACCCGACCAGTTCGTACTGGCCATTCTGAGTAGCAATGAACTCGTAGCCGTCCTGTTCAGCCTCTATCGGAATTTCGCGACCGAAGGCTAGCGAAACGGCTTCGGGTGCAAAGGTTGCTCGCCAGCGGTCGGTGTCGCCGCTGCTCCACTCGATAAGCGCTTTCTCAATTACGGAACGCAACTCGGCTGAGATGACGGCCACCGTCGTCGTCGTGGCCTCCGGAACCGTTGTCGTAGTGGTGGTTGTCGTGGAAGTTGAATCGACCGACTCCAAGCCCGTCCCCGAACAGGCTGCCAAACCAAAAGCCAAAGCAATAACGCCCACAAGCGGTCTCGTCACCAGGACTGAGAGTCTACGCCTCGAATGCCCAAGGCCGCAGGCCGCACATAACGGCACATATTGAGCGGGGTCATGCTTCAAGATCTTCCCAACGGTTGGCTGGTTGGTGAGGCGTCGCGTTTTTCGCGGAGCCAGTACGGCGTATTGTTGGCAGAGAATCGAGTGGCGGTGGCTCAACAAGAAGGCGGAGATATGGGCGACGATATGAATGTAAGAGCTCGGTTGCTGGGAGTGGTGGTGCTCGTGCTTGCTATCGCTTTGGTGGGTTGTGGCGGCGACGGAGAAGCTAACGGTTCAACGAGTGTCACGACCGGCGCAGAGGTCGACACGACGGTGCAAGAGGACGATTCCGGGGACACGACATCTACGACGGAGGCTGCAACAACGACGGAAGCGGTCGCATCCGGGGCAGGTCCAGGCGAGGCAACGCTGACGGTTGGCGATGAAACCTGGACCTTCGATAACTACCTCTGTGCTTTTGGCTACGACGCCACTCAAAGCCAGACCTACTCCTTCAGCTCGACATCATTTGGTGAGCACAGCACAGGTGCCAGGGTGCAGATGCTCGTCGACATCGCCGATGAGTCGGGTGGGGGTCGCTATCAAGGCGATGGCGTTGAGGCGATTATCACCATCGACGACATCTCTGACTTTGAAAATCAAGCTGTTAGCTGGGAAGCGAATTCGAGTAACGGGGTGTTTGGCACCGGTCCGTTCGATGTGGTTGTAGACGGCGACAGTGTCGCGGTGGCATCGGCGAACTTCGACAGTGGTTTGACGGATGAACGCGAGGCCGTTCCTGGCACGTTTCAGGGTACGTGCGGGCAGGGATCGCGACGGTAACCCGAATAACAGATGAGCCGACTGTGCGTTTCCATCTGGAATGTTTGGTGGGTGAGCGTTAGAGGTGGATCAGGGGAAGGGAGCCCGGTGCGTTTAGGCTGGCTTCATGACGGCTCCCGATTTCACTCTCCTTGATCAGGCGGGTCAACCGTGGTCGTTGTCCGCCCAACGCGGATCAGCGGTGGTTCTGTTGTTCTTGCGCGGTGATTGGTGACCGTATTGCCATGGCC
>JABDOU010000407.1 GCA_013043085.1 Acidimicrobiia bacterium | reverse complement strand
GGCCGTTCGCAGCACCTCTCTCACCCGAACCGAGGATGTCGGCAAGGGACCCTTCCGTGAGAAGCTGATCGGCTCGCAGCGGCGAACGGTTGTAGACGTAACCGACTGAGCCGGTCCCGATGAAGTTCAGTCGATCGACCATTTCCTCGAGGTCGCTCACGGACCCGTTGTGGGACACGACAAGCATTGCGGCATCAGCAAATCTGGCAATGCTCGATGCATACGCAACGTGAAGCAGAGGCGGCGTATCTATCAGAATCACGTCGTATTCGTCACGAATTGACTCGAAGAAGACTCGCGTCGCCGCCGATCGGAAAAAATTCGCTGCAACTACGGGTCGTTGCCCGCGACTTAAAAGACCCAGCGTCGTTCCGTCGGCCACTGGAACGCTCGTCACCGCCTGCCGGAGTGGCAAACCCGAATCGACTGCTTCGGTGAGGCCGGCGGGGGGCGGAATATCTCCGACGAGCGCTCTCGTGAGAGATTGATTTCCGAAATCGGCGTCGACGACCAGAACCCGGTTTCCTTCGCGAGCAGCCGCCATCGCAGTGTTGGCGACCACCGTCGACTTGCCGTCGTTGAGGGCTGCTGAGACCACCACGATCATGTTTGCGTCGGCAGCCGCTAGCTGGATGTCGAGTGCCGCGGCCGCGAATCGGAAGGACTCGGCTGCTCTGGTCGTTGGGGCTTCCTGAACCGGAAGGGAGGTTGAAACATTCTCCATCTCGAAATCCGGGATTTCGGAGATGAGCGGTACGCCGGTAATCATTTCGGGTTCTCCACGATGAGAGAAGCTCCGACGATTAACGGCGAATGCGTACGTGACGGCCAGAGCCGCAAGCACTCCGACAACGCCGCCAAGAATTCCCGCCTTGCCGAGTTCGCGCCCGTTACCCCTGGGCACTGATACATCAGATGCTTGGAAGAAGGCCTGCCCTTCGGCCAGAGCGCTGTCGATTTCGATCTGGTCTTTGCGAGCGGTGAGCGTTGAACGGCGATCGATGGTTTGGTCGAGCTCGCGAACGAGTGGGGCAAGGTCAGGGCGGGATGATTCTGCCGCCTGAACCGACTGATAGGTATCCACCTGCAGTTTGAGTCGAGTCAGTTCGGCATCTACGGCGGCCGCACGCTCTGCTGTCAGGTTGCCGCCGCTCAGCTGGTCTTGCAGAGCCACTATCCGATCGATCGTGGCTTCGAACTGCTGATCGAGTTCGGTTCGAGATTCGCTCGTCTCGCCCTGAATCTGGGCCTGCAGGTCGGATATCCGTTGGTCAAGCGAAGCGATCGTGAGGTCGAGCTCGGAGATTGCGGCGCTGGATCGTGTGCCAATTTGTTCGGAACGAACCTCGCGGTACGAGTCGATCATCGCCTGGGTGAGGTCGATGGCGATCTGCTGGTCTTTGTAGTTGACTCCGATCGCAATTTGGTTGTTCGAGCGGTCGGCTTCGACGGTGAGAAGTTTCTCAGCGAAGTCTTGAGCGTCGACGGCCAGATCCGGTTCGATTGCCCGGACCTTTTCTAGAGCGCTTTCGCGGACAAGAAGAGATTCGAGAAGCTGAACCTGGTCGGCCACATACCGTTCGGCGGCATCGGTTGACGTAGCAGTTTCAAAAACGGCAGAAGCGCCAGGGTCGACGATTATTTCAGCCCGTGCACGGAAGACCGGGTTAGATAGCCATGCGAAAGCCACCCCGGCGAGCACGCCGCCGAAGATGATGGCGGCGGCCAACCACCGGTATCGCCACAGAGCGGACGGAATCGTCGGTTCTAGCGTGTTGTGTTCCATACTTCCCTTTACGTCAGCTCGGCAGTTACCAGCTTGTCGATGCGCCGTCGCCCGGTTTTCGGATTTGCCGGTGCCAAATCGCTATGTCGCTCTCAATATCGGAGCGTGTGCATCCTCAATTGAGATCGTTCGCGTGAGTCCACCCCTACGAACTATCAGCCTATCGAGGTCGCTCAGTTTGTGTTGTGGGTGGCGACGAATTCAGAATCGTCATTCCGACTCGTCCGATTCATCAAAAAGGCCCGAATCGTCGAGCATTGTGCGAGCTGCCCAACCGACCGGATCGTCCAGTTCTGATTCGGTCGGAAGATGCTCGGGCGAAGACCATGCCACGGACAATGCATCCTCGCCCAGACGGGCGACAACCTCTCGGCAAAAGGTCGCAGCCTTTCGATAGTGGCGGCGATCGATGTCAAGTGCAAGCAGACTCAACAGCATCTGCTCACCGGCCGCAGGCGCAGCCAGTCTTCGATCGAAGGCTTCACGAATGATGTCCAGGTCTGTGACGACGCCGGCAATTGCGTCGAGCCGATAGTCGGCATAACCGGCAAGGAACGACACGAGTGCCCTGATCGAAGCAACGTCCTCAGCCTGGTGGGGGCCGGTCAACAATCCAGACATCGAACCCGGGTTGGTGAGTGTCGCCTCTATGTCCGATGGGTCGGGCATGCCGTCAATCCCGATGTTGTCGAATCGACCCATGAGAACCGACGGATCTATTTCTAGATCTGCGAGATATTGCTCGACGACTGTGGCAATGTAATCGGTGAGCCAGGGCACGGCATATTCGGCCATCGTGATGCGTTCCATTGCCAGGGCCCAGAGTCGTACTTGATCAACATCGAGCTCGTGGTCGGCAGCAAAGCTGTCAACGTTGGCTGCTACCAGCTCTTGCGAGCCCCCGAGGAGCGGGAGAAGCGAATCGAAGTGTCCCATCGTGCGTTGTGCAAGCATGCCCATGAGCGAGCCGGCCTGCATCCCGATGAGTGCAGGGGTGAGACCGTCGAGCGGTATGGGAGAGGGGAGTTCGGTTCCCATCGACCGTTTGATCAGTTCACTGAGAGGTTCGAGGAGATACGAGAGACCCTTCAAATTCGACGTGAGAAACTGGCTTGCCGTGACCAGTCGCGGATCTTTGCCTGGCGTGCCGAGTGGCGAGACATCGTGCATGTGAACTTCCACGACGCGGTAAAGCGTCTCGAAGGTGCCAGGGTCGGGGACGCCTGGTGAGGTTCCAATAACGCTCTTGGCCATTTCTTCGGCGAGCTTCCAGTTGACTGGTCCCGGGCTCGAGAGCATTTCGGCGAATTGTTCAAAGATGTTGTCGGCCATCAGGATCGGTCTCCGAGTTCAATCTCAATGGAGCTCACGATCTCGCCATTTTCGAGATAATCGATATTGACCAGGTCTCTCGCCGAGTAATGCCGGAGTCGTGAGATCAACTCCTGCATCGTGTCAATCGGATGACCATCAACATGAGTGATAACGTCACCTGCGCTCATGCCCGCGTCTCCGGCAGCGGAGGGCGAGAGAATCTCGACAACTTCAACGCCGATCGGTCGCTGTCCTTGATCGCTGGTTTCGCGAAACTTCGTGCCTCCGTTGATTCCCAGGAATCCGTGGGTGCTGACGCCTGCATTGATGAGTTCGTCAACGACTCTCTGAACGATCTCAACCGGTGTGGCGAACCCGAGCCCCTCGGCGCCGATGTCGGAAACGGCGACAGCCGTTGTTATACCGATGAGGCGGCCCTCCCGATCGACCAGCGAGCCTCCGCTCGATCCTCTCGTAAACGGGGCGTCTGTCTGGAGCATCCCATAGAGGGTCTCGGCCTCCGTCGCTCCTTCGACCCGCCGATCGAACGCTGAGACAATGCCCTCTGTAACGGTAGGCGTACCGATAAGCGCAAGCGGATTGCCGATCGCGTACGCAGGGTCGCCGACCACAAGCGTCTCAGTTTCCCCAACTTCGACCTGCGTCAGACCGTTTGCGTCAATATCGATGACTGCCAGATCTGTGAGCGAGTCTGAGCCCAGTACCTGGCCGGTATAGCTGCGGCCGTCCGCCAGCACGATCTCAACAGTCACTGCTGATTCAACCACGTGCTCGTTGGTGATGATGTAACCGTTCTCTGCGTCGTAGATGACGCCCGATCCGGAACCGTTCGGCAGTCTCACCGTAACGATGGCAGGTGTGACTTTGCCTGCAATTGCGGCAGCAGTCGTGCTGTCCACCTGGGTCGGTGTGGCGATTTCCGTCCGCACCGTTTCGACGAGTTGCGTGCGCGGCTCGAATACTCCACCGGCATACAGAGCACCGACGGTCAGGCCCGCCCCGACAAGTCCTCCAACCAAAGCCAGAAAGAGGCCCGACCTTCTCTGTCGTGGCGGCATCGTCCGTTCCCAGGCGGCCGCGGTTTGCGCCAGCGGAACAGGTGCCGATCCGTCCATCGCAGTCCGTTCGCGATCGATGCGATCATCGAGTAAAGGATCGTTTGCTGCCTGCGGGGGGTGGAGATGTTGATGATTGTCGAGAGGTACAGCCACCGGTGGGCTCGGAGGGAGTGCGGGATGGGCCGGGGGACTGATTGGTGAGACGCCCGTGCGGCCACTGACGTTGCCATCCTTGGTGCCGGCTTGGGTGCCGACATTGTCCGAAGTTGCTTCGGTGAAGTCCGATGATTCAGCCGTGCTTGTGCCCGGGATCAACTCATCCTCGAAAATCGACGTGGATATGTCCTCGTACCGAGATCGATCTTCGTAGTCCCCGACGGGTCCGGGACCGTTGGGTGATTCGAAGGTCGGGTCGTATGGTGAACTGTCAAAAACGCTCGGAATCTCTCCCGTTGGCTGCTCATCATCGGGCTCGAGCGGATCCGGGCTGTCTGGCGGTCTCGCGGTATGCTCATTCATTGGTGGTGAAAGTCTACGTTGGAGTCGGTTTTGAAATCTGCTGTGCTGGTGCGGGTGACAGAAGCGGTCATCAATGAGCCCGAGCTTCGAGCGTTCGTCGCAGACGATGCGGCTGGAGCCGTCGTGATCTTTTCGGGTACCGCTCGCAATCATTCACCAGGCAGAACCGGCGTGACTCATCTCGATTACGAGACGTATCCCGAGAAAGTCGAAGGCGCCATCGAAGAGATCGTCGAGGAAACGCGCGCAAAATGGGACGTGCTGAAAGTCGCTGTCGTACATCGGTCCGGGCGCGTAGACATCGGTGAACCTGCCGTCACGGTCGCTGTAAGCGCAGCACACCGTGCCGCTGCGTTTGACGCGGCACGCTATCTCATCGATGAGCTCAAGTCTCGAGTGCCGATTTGGAAGCAGGAACACTGGGCCGGCGGCTCCGAATGGATCGAAGGAGCCTGATCCAACTTCGACGACGGATCCCGGGGCTGGCGTGTGCTGCCCTGGTTCTTTTTGCATGCACTGCGGATCCCCCCGCAACCGTCGTCGATCCGATTGCGTCCACGACGAGTACGGTCCCGCCGACGAGCACAACCGACCCGCCGACGACGACGCTCGCACCGGTCACACTCGGGAAGGGTTTTTCGGTAGAACCGTGCGGTAACGGATTGCCGGCCCTCGGTTGTATAACCCTCGGAACCATCACGGATGAGACGGGATCAGCACAGTTTCGCGCCCCCGGATACTTCGCAGGTGCCCAGGCTTTCTGGGCAAGTCGAAATAGCAGCAACGGAATTGCGGACGCATTCAGCGTCGAGGTGTTGAGAGCCGACAAACGCGATGCGGCTGGAGATCCTCAGGCTTTCGCGAATGCTCTCGCATCGATCGAGCCGAATGTGGCCGCTCTTTCTCACGTCGTTGGCGTCGCTGCGATCGAAGCCAACATGTCGGCCCTGGTGAACGGGGCCCTGGTAAGTGCTCCGGTCGAGTCCTGGTCGGGTTGGGCTTTTGTCGAAACGGATGTTGGTGTCGTTCTCGAGAGTGGTGCCAGCTGGTGTGTCAACGGCTACAACGCTGTGAAGTCATCGACGGGTTCCATCGGCCTCGTGTCGGATCAGACGTTGGCGGCACGGGATTTTTCGGAAGGCGCCAGGGCGGCTGCAGCCGCATTGAATGGTTTGGTATTCGACGTTTCCGTCACGCCCATCGCCCAAGGCGGTGAACCTTCACAGCAGAGCATTGTGGCGCAGATCCTTTCGACTTCGCCTGAGTCAGTAGTCCTGGCCACAGGCCCTAGTGAAGCGGGAGCAATCATCGGCGGTTCGGTGTTGGCCGGATACGGGGGCACGTTCACGCTTCAGGAAAGCTCATTCACGAGTGCTCTTGTGGATGCGTCGAGCGGAGTGAGGTCGGTCTTCCTGTCGGATCAGGTGCGGGTCATAGGGAGCCTGGCGCCGTGGGACTTCGAATCACCCGGGCACGAGCGCATGCGCTTTGCAGCAGATGCCATCGGCGTTCCTGCGTCGGCGCGGCGAGCCTTCCAGGTGGGATGGGTGTCGCAGTACCCGTTGTTGGCCGCGATAGATGCCGCAGTGCGGGCCCAGAATCTCGATCGAAGGGGAATCGTGTCGGCAGCTGCGAGCCTCGACCATGTCGATTACGAGGGAATGTTGCCGGACGACAGCCCGGCGTTATCAAGCATTGCATTCCGGATTGATGCGGACGCGCCAGACCTCTTCGTGTCCGAGGAGTCCTTCTTCTCATCTGAAGGACTTCCAAATTACTTCACCGCACCGTGCTCGGATCTGTCCTGAAAAAGCAATGGCTTCTCACTGAATCGAGAATATGGCACTGGAATATTTTCAGGCCGGCCCTAACGTAATCCCGATGACGTCCACTGAGCTACGAGACACTGGCCTCGAAGAAAATCCTGTCCGTACCGAGTCGTCCAATGCCTGGTGGATCCTCTCGGGGGTTGTCATGTTCATCGGCACGCTGGTCCTCCTTGTTGCCTTCTTCGTCGAAGTGCCCTATTTCGCAAACCTCCCCGGTCCCGCATTTCGTACCGACGAGTTCGTGACCATTCCTGGTCAGGAGACGACTGAAAGCTCGGGAGACCTGTATCTATTGACGGTCTTGCGCGAGTCGGTAACGCTCGTCGGTTACGTACAGGCATCGTTCGACGATCGCATCACTTTGATTCCTCGCGAGGTGATTCTTCCCGAGGGTCGAACCTCGGAGGACAAGAAGCGCGCCGATCAACAGATGATGGAAGATTCTCAGCAGGTCGCAATCGCGGTAGCGCTCGAGCGTACCGGCTACGAGGTCTCGTTTGCCTCGGATGGTGTCGAGGTGGGTGAGATCAGTCCCGGGAGTGCGGCAGAAGGCGTCATGCAAGAAGGGGACGTCATCATCGCCTTCGAGAACGAGCCGGTCTTCTTTTCCGGAGACCTGGTGAGCCGCATTCAAGAGCGGGCAGTAGGCGATGTGGTCGAATTCACAATCGAACGCGGCGAAGAGATTCTCGACCTGAAGGTCACGCTTGGAGCTCGGGAGCCGGGAGATCCCACCCCGATCGTCGGTGTGACGATTTTCACAGTCGGCAGCCGATTCGATTTTCCGATTGAGGTCCTCATCGAGTCGCAAAACATTGGCGGGCCATCGGCCGGTCTCATGTTTTCTATCGAAATAATCAACCAGCTTTCGCCAGTGGATGTGACCAGCGGCCACCGCATCGCCGGCACCGGCACGATCGATTCTGACGGAAGCGTCGGCCCCATAGGCGGCATCAGGCAGAAGGTGTTCGGAGCCCTGAACGCCGGAGCCGATCTCATGCTCGTACCTGAGGCCAACTTCGAAGACGCCGTGGCAGCGCTCGGCGGCCAGGACACCGAAATGAAGCTTGTGTCGGTCGCCACAATCGATGACGCCTTACAGGCCATGGCC
>JABDOU010000251.1 GCA_013043085.1 Acidimicrobiia bacterium | reverse complement strand
CGGATGTTGGGCCGAATGGTGCAGTCGATCCTTCGGTGGCGGTGGCCGTGACGATATCGCCAAGCGCACCGGAAAAGGTGTGTGACGACGGGGTCGGGACTCCACCGGCAACCGAGACATCGATCGAGGAAACGAACGATTCACCTTCGCCACTGCCGGAGGGATCGGCGCCGCCCGGATTCAGAAAGAACTCGACCCTATGCGTTCCATCCTGTACGTCGAGATCGAAGTCGACCGTGATCGTTCCGGCCAGTACGGTCGCCGAGGTGACGATCGCGTAGTTGAGCAGTCCGTTCGCTCCGGTATCGAAGTCACCGGGATCATTCGGAGTGATTCCCGTTGCCGGATCACCGACATCGACCAAATTGATACCGAGCTTCCCATTCGTATGGATCGAGTTTTGAAGCACCGAGATTCCGGGACCGGTGTTACGCAGCTCGAGGCCGTCGAAGGCGCTGTTCGTGATGACATTGCCATCGGCCGCCGTCGTACCGCCAATCACAGCCGTTCCCGATGTGTCCGCCCACACGCCCTGCAGATTTCCGAGGTTGACCGTTTCTCCGGCATCGGTGCCGATTGTGTTGCCGGTCACTTGCGTGTTGGTGGATGTGTCGTTCAGGGATATCCCAGCATTGCCATGATCTCCGATGAGGTTGCCGTCAATGACGGTCCCGTTCGCCGCGAGCGACACAATGATCCCCTCGTCATTGTTCCCGGAAGCCGTGACGCCATCGGGCGACACCCCAACATGGTTGTCGAGGATCGAAACGTTGTCGGCATTGATGATGAGTCCAACGTTCGGGAACCTGGTTACCGCAACGGATTCGATCCGGGAGCCATCGGCTCCCGCAATGATGTAGAAACCGTCCTCGCCTCCGATCATTGAGTTTCCGTCGATCTGCAGTTCGGGTCCGTTGCTATTGGGGTCGATCGGAGATGCACCGTCATTCATGTCGTAGGCGATCCCGACAACGTCCGTATCGGCTCCCGAAATCGTCGGAAGGACGGTGGATACGTCGATTTGCCACCAGTTCCCGCCGCCGCCGGCGTCGTTGGTGGCATTTGCAGGCGTGAATCGCATTTCGTTGGCACCCAATGTCGCGTTCGCGTTGGTGATGAACTGGCGCATGGAGCCCTGCACCGTTCGCTGCGTCGCGGCTGGATCGTCGTCGCGATTGTCGCCACCGGCAGTCGTAGTCGCCACATTGAACGAGAATCCGAAATCCACAGAGGTGGCGTCGGCAGCCACAAGCTGGATCTTGGCGAGGTGCTCGGCACCGGAGTGCCAGGTGGCGAGATCGTCCGAGACGCCTGCCCGCCGTCCACCGTAACACGGGCCCGCGCTCGAATCGTCGATCGTGCCGCCGGCTCCATCGGCACACTCGGATGTGCCGGGCCCATAGGTTTGCTCAGCCCATACATCGGTCACCAGCCATCCGTTCCCGGTATCGATACCGGCAGCCGGCTGGATATCAAGCGAGTCCACGACAACGAAATAACTGCCTGCCGGAAGGGCGGCAAATGCGTAGTCGCCATTGACGTCGGTCGTTTGGGTGCTTTGGAAAGGATCCGTTGCTTCGGCGATGCCATCAGCGTCCGCGTCCAGATAGAGATGGACGTCGACGCTCGCGACGCCGGGGTTGTTGACGTCACCGACCACGCCGTCGTTCAGGACGTCGCCGACGACGTCTTCGAACACGGTTCCGGTCACCGAGAACGTTGCCAGGGGTGCGTCGTTGCCCTTCAGGATCACCGGTCCATCGCCGGCCGCCCACCCATCAACGGCACTCAACGGAAACTGCACGTCGCGGATGGTGTGCGTTACGCCCGAGGCATTGGCCGACCAGCCAGTGCCGCCGTTTTCGGTGTGGAGAATCGTGCCGTTCTTGCCGACGGCGTGTCCGAGGAGATTGTCGACGAAGTCGACCGCGTAAAGATCTTCGGTTGTTCCAGAGGTCTGCCCGCCCCACGTTGCGCCCCCATCGGACGTAAATAGGATCGTGCCGTTCTTCCCAACGGCGAAACCGGTACTCGCATCAACGGGAAACACGACGCCAAAAAGATCTTCGAGGGTGCCCGAGGTTTGGGCCACCCAGGTCGAGCCTCCGTTCGTGGTCTTGAGGATTGTTCCGTCTTTCCCAACGGCGTAGCCGGTCGTGCCATCAATCGGAAAGCTCAGGCCGTAGAGATCCTGTGTCGTTCCCGAGGTCTGCGCGGCGTACGTGCTCCCGCCATTTGTCGTCTTTAGGATCGTTCCGTCCTGCCCGACGACAAAACCAGTGGTCGCATCGAGGGGAAACTGGACGGCCTTGAGGTCCTTGGTGGTACCCGACGGTTGCGATCCCCAGCTCCCGGCGCCATCGCTGGTCTTGAGAATGACGCCGTCTTTCGCGACTGCATAGCCGATGTCGTTATCCGCAAAGTCGACATCCACCAGATTGAGCGTCGTCGGCCGTGGCCGGGGAATCCACGAGTTGCCTCCATCGGTGGTTCTGAGAACGGAGCCCTTTTTTCCGACGGCGTATCCGGTCAGATTGTCGACAGGGAAGTCCAGGGCCCAAATGTTTTCGACGCCAGGGGTGAGGTCTACCCATTCATAATCTGGATCTTCGGTGTGCAGAATGGTCGGACCATCACCGACGGCTACGCCGATAGTGAGCCCGGTGAACGCCAGTGCGTTCAGCCGGGTTGTCGTGGGCGTTCCGCTGATTGACCAAGTTGTCCCACCATCTGATGTCATGATGACGGTGCCACTGGCTCCGGCCGCGTATCCGGTCAGAGCGTCGACCGGGAAGTTGACCGATTCGAGCTCCTTGGTCGTATTTGTCACAAGCGGTGCGGACCAGTCTTGCCCGCCGTTGGTGGATTTGAGGGCGACGCCGCTCTGTCCGACCGCGAAGGCAAGATTGGGATCTGACGTGTATTGAACGGCGTTGAGGTCCGAAAGCACGCCGGACGATCGGGTCGACCAGGAAGAGCCACCGTTGGTTGTCCGAACGATGACCCCGTCCTTGCCGACGGCGACACCGACTGAATTGTCGGAGAAATCCAGACCGAAGAGATCGACGAGAGTTCCAGAAGCAAGCGACGCCCAACTGGCACCTCCATCCGTCGTCTTGATGATGGTTCCATTCTTACCTGCGGCAAATCCCGTGCTTGCGTCGACGGGGAAACTCACGGCAAAAAGCTCGTCGACTGTACCGGACGGGAGTGATGCCCACGTGCCGCCCCCGTCGGCCGTCTTGAGGACGATTCCACCTCTGCCAACGACAAATCCGGTGTTGGCATCAGCAAAATCGACTGCATGAAGATTCTCCAAGGTAGGAATACTCAGCGCCGACCAGGTCGCCCCACCGTCGACGGTTTTCAGGCCGCTACCGTTGTCTGCCACCGCGTACCCGATAGCGGCTGTGGGGAAAACGAGGCCTTGGAGTTTCTGGTCAAACGGTGTCTGCTGCGACCAGGTTGCTCCCCCGTCGCCGGTCTTGATGATGATTGGACCCGGTCCCACGACGAACCCGGTTCCGGCGGTGGGTGCGCTGACGCCCAGTGCGTCGCCTGCCAGGGGTGTCGCTCGAGAAAGCCAGGTGGCTCCTCCGTCCGTTGTCGTGAGAACCGTCGCTCGCTTGCCGACAGCCGTGCCATTCAGGGCATCTGCGAAGCTGACGTCAAGCAGCTCTTCCGTTGTGCCGCTCACCAGTGGCGCCCAGTTGACACCGGCATCGACGCTCTTGAGGATCGTGCCATTC
>JABDOU010000393.1 GCA_013043085.1 Acidimicrobiia bacterium | reverse complement strand
GTTTGACCTTGTTCGACCCGGGCCAACGGGTCACCGTTCACTGGGATCCCTCGGCTGCTGCGATTCTCGAGGAGTGAGATGACCTCCACGATTGCGCCCGAGGATCATTCTCCTGAGGAAGCGCCCGCCGTTGCCCACGAGGGATTGGAGGCCCGGGCTGCGGTGGCCGAACGCCGACGGGGTTTTTTACTCGGCCTACCGGCGATGGTCTATCTCACGCTCTTGTTCGTTCTGCCGTTCTTCATCGTCGGCGTCTACTCGTTCGCCACTCGATCCGCCACAGGCAGTACCCGGCTGTCGGATTGGAATATCGATTCATACGTCAAGCTTTTCGATCCGCTCGTGGTTGGGATCGTGTGGCGATCGTTTTGGATCGCATCGCTCACAACGGTGATATGTCTGGTGGTCGCCTACCCGTTCGCCTATTACATCGCGACGAGAAGCCGGGCCGCTCGCAACGTGCTTCTGGTCTTCGTCATGATCCCGTTCTGGTCAAATTTCTTGATTCGCACGTATGCGTGGCGATTTCTCCTTGGCTCTGATGGACCCATTGCCCAAGCCAGTGAAGCGCTCGGACTAGGGACAATCCGGGTCCTGTTCACTCCGGTTGCGGTCGCCATCGGCCTGATCTATGGGTTTTTACCCTTCATGATCCTCCCCCTCTACGCGGCGATCGAGCGGATGGACTGGAGGCTGGTCGAGGCTGCGCGCGACCTATACGCAGACGGTTGGACCGCGTTTCGCAAGGTCACGCTACCTCTCACCAAATCAGGAATTCTGGCCGGATCGCTGCTCGTCTTCGTTCCGAGTTTCGGTGCATACGTGACACCTGAAATCCTGGGCGGCGCAAAGACGGTCATGCTCGGATCGTATGTGGTGCGTCAATTCCAACAGGCGAGGAACTGGCCGTTTGGGTCGGCGTTGTCGATCGTCATCATGATCATCATGCTGGTTGCACTCATTGCTCGACAACGGAGCGGAGCCAGGGAACTATGAGATTCGGGATTCGTCCAGGCAGCACCCTCGAGCGAGCGATGGCAGGCAACGCCTGGTTCGTGTACGCCTTCTTCTATGCGCCGATCATCACACTCGTCATCTTCTCTTTCAATGCATCGAGCCGTGTGGGCATCTGGGGAGGCCTCTCGACGACCTGGTACGCCAACATTTTCAGAAATCCCGAGGTTTGGGACGCTCTCAAGAACTCGCTCGTGGTTGCTGCGGTGTCGACGGTCGTTTCAACAATCATTGGTACCGCGGCCGCACTTGCGATTGACAGATATCGATTTCGGGGCGACCGAACGCTCGACGGCATCCTCTACCTCCCGATCATCATTCCAGACGTCACAATGGCCGTGATGATGCTCCTCTTCTTTGCCCGCATCTTTGCGTTTGTCGACTCGTTCGGTCCGCGTTTGTCGCTCGGCCTCGGCACCATTGCACTCAGCCACATAGCGTTCAACATCTCCTTCGTCGCCGTCGTTGTCAGGGCCAGGCTCGGGCAGTTGGACAAAAGCCTCGAAGAAGCCGCTCGCGATCTCTACGCGGGACCGTGGGAGACATTCCGGCGAGTGACGCTGCCACTCATCATGCCCGGTGTGCTAGGAGGTGCCCTTCTGGCTTTGACGCTTTCGCTCGATGATGTGGTGGTGACGGCATTCGTTGCGGGCCCGGGATCGACGACGCTGCCGGTCTATGTCTTCGGGCTCGTGCGGCGTGGCGTATCTCCCGAGATCAACGCCCTATCCACCGTTATGCTGGTTGCGTCCATCGCTCTTGTTGCGGGCTCCCTGCTTGTGCAACGGGGTCCGGGACGCACATCAGACCTGGCACATGAGCTCGCTCAAGAGTGAGCCAGGATGGCCCGGGAACCAACCTCCCGAGACCGAACGCCGAAACGAGAACGACAACATCTACGATTTCAAATCTCATGAGAAAACAACAGGATCAGAAGGAGAAAGCATGAAAGCGTCAAAAACGCGGTACCTGAGAGGATTGGCAGCATTGGTTGCACTGTCCCTGGTGGCGACCGCCTGCGGTGGGGATTCCGGAGACGGAGACCTGAATGCCCAGGCTGCAGCGTGTGAGCCAGGTCAGGTAGATGGTGACCTTTCCTTCTACAACTGGGCCGAATACATCGACCCCGATCTCATTACAGCATTCGAGGCCGAATACGGCATCGACGTCGAGTACACCGAGTACGAATCGAACGAGAGCATGCTGGCACAGGTCGAGGCCGGGGGAGCGGTCTACGACCTCGTCGTGCCCTCCGATTACATGGTCGATACGATGCGCCAGGAAGACCTGCTTGTCGAGATCAATCGAGCTGCCGTGCCTAATGCAGTCAACGTCGGAGCGCCCTTCGAAAACCCTCCGTACGACCCGGAAGGCAAGTTCTCACTGCCGTATCAATGGGGCACGACTGGAATCGGTGTCAGCTACGCAGCGCTCGAATCGCTTGGCATGGAAGATGCACCGAGCTGGGGCATGATTTTTGATCCGGAGATGTCGTCTGCTTTTGCGGGTCGAATCTCCATGCTCGACGATGCTCCCGAGGCCATATCGGCTGCTCTCAAGTATCTCGGATATAGCATCGTTGACGTCATTGAATCGAACAACGAAGCGGCCGTGATGGAGGCGGGAGCTTTGCTCAAGGCCACGAATGAGCGGCTTGCCAAATACGACTCGGTGAACTTTGGAGACGACCTCGTAAACGGGGAAGTCGACATCGCCCACGGATGGTCCGGCGGCTTCTTCCTGTCTTTCGACGAGGCAGACGCCTGGGAGGACTACGCATACGTGATTCCGGTAGAAGGAGGTGTCCGCTGGGTAGACAACATGTCGATACCCAAGACTGCGGTCGCCGTGTGCTCGGCCCACACCATGATGGACTTTTTGCTCGATGCCGAACGCGGTGCACAGCTGACCAACTGGACGTTTTACGCGAGCCCGAATGAGGCGGCAACTCCGTTCATCACTGAGGACATCATCGGCGACCCTGCAATCTATCCACCACCCGAGGTAGAGGCGAACCTCGAACTCATTCCGAACCAGGGAGAACTGGCTCTGGTATTCCAGGATCAGTTCACTCAAGCCAAGGGTTAGCCGACCCGATTCTCGGAGAACCCCGGGTCTTCCCGGGGTTCTCTCGCGTCGGGTTCGCCTCAGGCTCGCGTCGGACCACATGCTTCTCGGGTAATCACGGTGAG
Organism: Acidimicrobiia bacterium; assembly: GCA_013043085.1. Lineage (GTDB taxonomy): Bacteria > Actinomycetota > Acidimicrobiia > Spongiisociales > SHLN01 > JABDOU01. The sequence continues at coordinate 2,713 of JABDOU010000393.1, read as the reverse complement.
ATATTCGCACGCTACGTGAACCGAGGATGATGTCGAGTAGATGTGACCGTTGCCCCTAAGCGACGATGCCTCGTCGCGGTAGGTTCCGCGTAATAGAAGGGGAGGTGTCGACATGAGAGGCCTCGATGCGGGTCCCTTGGACGTAGGGACGCCTGACACCCGACCTCCGCTGCGCCGCAAACGAGATGACAAGGTCGTTGCGGGTGTATGCAGTGGTCTCGGTGAATATCTCGGTATAGACCCGGTGTGGCTACGGATTGCCTTCGTTGCACTGACCTTCGGAGGTGGCTCAGGGGTTCTTCTCTATTTCATCGCCATGCTGGCGATTCCTGAAGAGGAGGTCGAACCATGAGTGACCTCGAAACCCGACCGACAACGATGAGGCTTCGGAGGAGCCGCGAGGACAGGGTCATTGCCGGCGTCTGCGGTGGCCTCGGTAATTACCTTGGTGTAGATCCGATCTGGCTTCGGATTGCGTTTGTGGCCATGGCAGTCGGGGCAGGGTCCGGAGTGTTGTTGTACATCATCTCCTGGATCGTCATGCCCGAGGTGCCCGAAGGCGACATCGAATACCGAAAGCCACGCGGTGACTCCGCACCGGGCGGACTCTTTGTGGGAGCTCTCTTGATCGTGTTGGGCGTTATTGCCCTGGCGGACCGCCTCATGCCATGGCTCGACGATTTCATCTGGCCGGGCGTGCTCATCGCAATCGGCGCAGGTCTGGTGTTGAGGGGGATGTCTCATGACTGATATCAGGGAAGTTCAAAGAGGCACGAGTGACCTTCAGGCGGACCGATTCTCTTTCGGGCCGATCATTTTCGGCATTGCGCTGATGTTGGCCGGCCTCAGTTGGATTCTGGACCGGCTCGACGTGATGGAAGTAAAGGCGAGCCTCGTCATCCCTCTTGCCCTGGTTGCCGTCGGTGTGGCTCTCATGATTGGCGCCTACGACGGCATACACGGAGGCCTGGTAGCGGCCGGGGTGGTTCTGACCCTCATCGTCGTGATGGGCTCGGTGACCCCGCTCGATGCTTTCCGCGGGGGAGTCGGCGAACGCTTGCACAACCCAACCGCCATTGATCAGGTGGACAAGGCTTATCGACTCGGGATCGGGAGCCTGCAGGTCGACCTCTCAGAAGTGAACCTCACATCCGACGTCGTGACGATCGGTGAGTTGGGGGTTGGTGAGCTGCTACTCATTGTTCCTGATGTCCCGCTCGCCATCACAGCCCAGGTGGACGCCGGTGAGATCATCATGTTCGACGAGGTTCTCTCCGGCACGGAAGTCGCAAACAGCTATATCAGCGCCGGATTCGAACAAGCCGATGAAACCATGACTATCGATCTCGATGTGTTTTTGGGATCTATCAAGGTGGTGAGACGATGAAGTACGCACCCCTACATCCGGGCACATTTGTAGCCGGGTTTCTGTTTTTCTTGACAGGCCTGGTGTTTACACTTGAGGAGCTGGGAGTCTGGGATTTTCAGCTTGGAGACCTGTGGTTTCTGGGACCGTTGGCGTTGGTGATCGCTGGGATCGCCGTCATCGGCTCGACTATCTGGTCACAAGCGAGCGAATAGCTCGCTTGCAAGGCGGCACCCGCTGGACGAAAGCCCGGCGGGTGCCGTATCGCGTCGGCTCCAATGTGATGTGCTCGTTGATGTCCAACCTTGTCCAATCGCGCCGGCCGCGTCGCGCCCGTACCCGCACAGGTCGGAAATACACCGGTCAATCCAACCCCGGTCCCTTGTTTCCTACCTGATGACCCTGGTGGGGCGCCTCGACTCGAACGTACAGTCGAGGTGCCAACAAAGGAGACCTGTTATGGCGGATATCGCATGGTTTGCGGACATCGGCGCCGGAGATGTGGCAACGGTCGGTGGCAAGAATGCGTCCCTGGGCGAGATGTACTCCAACCTGACGAGTGAAGGCATTGCGGTTCCCAATGGCTTTGCCACTACTGCTTCCGCATACCGGGCATTCATCGATGAGAACGATCTTGCGGAAGCACTCACAGGTCTCGTGACAGAGATCGACGCTGATTCGACGGTGCTGATCGAGAATGCACGCCGCATGCGGGATCTCATCATGCATGGCACGTTTTCCTCCAGTTTCGAACAGGAGGTTCTTGCTGCGTATCACGAACTCAGTGGTCACGGAGAGCCGGTTCCGGTCGCGGTCCGGTCGAGCGCCACCGCCGAAGATCTTCCGAATGCGTCGTTTGCGGGTCAGCAGGAGTCCTATCTCATGGTGATCGGAGATTCGGAATTGTTGAGTTCCATTCAGAAAGCATTCTCCAGTTTGTTCACGGCAAGGGCGATCAGCTACCGGACGGACATGGGTTTCGACCACATGGCCGTTGCGCTATCTGTCGGGGTGCAGCACATGGTGCGAGCCGATTCGGGCGTGAGCGGCGTCATGTTCACCCTCGACCCCGATACGGGGTTCCGTGATGTGATCGTGATCGATTCGATCTGGGGGCTGGGAGAGAACATCGTGCAGGGGCGATCGACACCCGACGAGTTTCATGTCCACAAGCCAGCCATGCGCAACGGGTTTGATTCGATTACCCGCACAATCATCGGGGAAAAGGAACTCACCATGCGGTATAGCGAGGAGGGTCATCGGCTCGTCAACGAGCCGACCCGGGCCGAACTGCGAAGGACAAAAACCCTGAATTCCTCTGAGGGCATGCTGCTCGCACGCTGGGGG
>JABDOU010000368.1 GCA_013043085.1 Acidimicrobiia bacterium | reverse complement strand
AGCTACAGGCTCGAGGACGACCCGGCCGTCCTTTTTGTGCGCCCTCGGGGATGGCATCTCGACGAGATGCATGTCACGAAGGATGGACGTCCGGTGAGTGCGTCACTACTTGATTTCGGGATGTTCGTTTTCCACAACGGCGCGGAACTCATCAACCGTGGGAGTGGACCCTATTTCTACCTTCCGAAGCTCGAATCTCACCTCGAGGCCCGGCTGTGGAATGATGTGTTCGTATTTGCCCAGGAAACGCTCGGTCTTCCCGTCGGAACCATCAAGGCGACAGTCCTCATAGAAACTCTTCCTGCATCGTTTGAGATGGACGAGATCCTCTTCGAACTTCGCGACCACTCAGCCGGTCTCAATGCCGGCCGATGGGATTACATATTTTCGTTCATCAAGAAAATGCGTGGGAACCCGGCGTTTGTGATGCCGGACCGCGACCAGGTGACGATGTCGACGCCGTTCATGGAGGCCTACACAGATCTCCTCGTTCACACCTGCCACAAACGGGGCGCCCATGCGATGGGTGGAATGGCTGCCTTCATTCCGGATCGTTCCAACCCCGAAGTCACCGAGACCGCCCTTGCAAAGGTGCGAGCCGACAAGGAAAAGGAGGCTCGCAAAGGACACGACGGAACCTGGGTCGCCCATCCCGACCTCATCGAGGTAGCCGCAAAAGCCTTTGTTGAAGTCCTTGGACACGCGCCAAACCAGATCGACAATCCTGGGCCGGTGGGTTGGATCACCGCCAACGACCTTCTCGCCGTGCCCTCCGGAACGATCACAGAGGCCGGTCTCCGCAAGAACATTTCCGTCGGGATTCGATACATCACGTCCTGGATCCAGGGCATTGGGGCCGCCGCGATCTTCAATCTGATGGAGGATGCGGCCACCGCCGAGATCAGTCGTTCCCAGATCTGGCAATGGGTGCGTCATGGAGCAGTGATAGAAGATGGTCGGGTCGTGACCGAGGAACTGGTCCGCTCGTTGACCGACGAAGAACTCGCGACGATCGAGTCGGAATTTGGCAAACAGGACTACGAACTTCAGAACGTCGCAGGGGCAGCCGAAGTCTTCCTCAAGGTAGCCCTCTCTCCGAGCTTTGAAGAGTTCCTGACCATCCCCGCTTCGGACCTGCTCCCCCAGCCCTCGCCGCCGACGACAGAGTGAAGAAAACGTTTCGACGAAGGAGACAACCGCAATGACGACCATGCAACAAGAGATTGAGGCATTGGAACAGGATTGGGCACACAATCCACGCTGGCATGGGATTGACAGGCCCTATAGCGCCGCGGATGTCGTGCGATTGCGGGGCTCGATCCGCAAAGACCATACGATCAGCAGGACAGGCGCCGAAAAGTTGTGGACAATGCTGACCAGTGGGGATTTTGTTCGGTCGCTCGGAGCGATGACAGGCGGCCAGGCGGTTCAGATGGCCAGAGCCGGCCTCAAGTCGATCTACCTGTCTGGCTGGCAGGTCGCAGGCGATGCAAACCTCAGCGGCAATGTCTACCCCGATCAGAGCCTCTACCCAGTCAACAGCGGACCGAAGCTGGTTGAACGCATCAACAATGCGCTCATGCGGGCCGATCAGATCGACTGGGCCGAGGGCAATGTGTCTCGAGACTGGATGCTTCCCATCATGGCCGATGCCGAAGCCGGTTTCGGGGGCGCTCTCAATGTCTTCGAGCTCGTGAAGTCCTTTATCGAGGCCGGGGCGGCCGGAATTCACCTCGAAGACCAATTGGCTTCAGAGAAGAAATGTGGCCATATGGGTGGCAAGGTCTTGATTCCGACCCAGCAGCACATTCGGGGCCTGGTCGCAGCTCGTCTGGCCGCGGATGTGCTGGGTGTCGATCTCGTCATCGTCGCACGGACCGATTCGCTTGGAGCCGACATGATCACCTCCGACATCGATGAGCGGGATCAACCGTTCTTGACCGGTGAACGGACCGCGGAAGGCTTTCATCGGGTCAACAACGGAATGGCCCAGGCTGTGTCACGAGCGATCGCCTACGCTCCATACGCGGATCTCGTGTGGTGCGAAACAAGCACTCCGGATCTGGAGGTTGCTCGCGACTTCGCCGAGCAACTACAAGCTGCCCATCCGGGCAAGATGATGGCCTATAACTGCTCCCCCTCGTTCAATTGGAAGCGACACCTCGACGACGCCACCATTGCCATCTTCCAGAAGGAGCTGGGTGCGATGGGATACAAGTACCAGTTCATCACGTTGGCCGGCTTTCATGCATTGAACGCCAGCATGTTCGATCTGGCAAAAAGCTATGCCACGGAAGGCATGCCGGCCTACGTCGACCTCCAGGAACACGAGTTCGTGATGGAGGACGACGGATACACCGCCACGCGACATCAACGTGAAGTCGGCGCCGGCTACTTCGATCAGGTCGCCCAGGTCATCGCGTCAGGTTCGGATGCCTCGACCCTCGCTCTGGTCGGCTCAACCGAAGAAGAACAGTTCGAAGCACCGCCCACCACGCCGGGTTGATATCGCCGAGCGTGCAAAATCCTTCCTATTCGCGGACGAGGGCCGGCATCGCCTATATTCTGAATCGTGATGGCGGAAGCACCTGAGCGAAACCTGGGGCTTGACCTGGCAAGGGTCACGGAAACGGCCGCGCTCATGGCGGCACGATTTCAAGGCAGAGGCGACAAAGAGGCGGCCGATCAGGCTGCGGTAGACGGCATGAGGCTCATCCTCGAACACGTGGACATCGACGGCGTTGTGGTCATCGGTGAAGGCGAAAAGGACGAAGCCCCGATGCTCGCGAACGGCGAGCGGGTCGGAACCGGTCGGGGTCCGAAGCTCGATGTGGCGGTCGACCCTTTGGACGGTACAACGCTGACGGCAAACGGCCAGCCAGGCGCCGTGTCCGTAATTGCGCTTTCTGACAGCGGAACCATGTATTCGCCAGGAAGCCTTGTTTACATGGACAAAATTGCGGTTGGTCCAGAAGCGGCTGGAACGATCGAACTCGATGCTCCGGTTGCTCACAACCTCGCCCAGGTAGCCAAAGCAATGGAGAAATCGATTGAGGATGTGACCGCCATCATCCTCCAGCGACCTAGGAACGACAAGTTCATCGATGCGGTCCGGGCAGCGGGTGCGCGGATCCGTCTCATCCAGGATGGGGATGTTGCCGCGTCCATTGCCACCGCGATCGAAAACTCCGGCATCGACATACTGTTCGGTATCGGCGGGTCGCCAGAAGCCGTTTTGTCGGCTGCAGCTCTCAAGTGCCTCGGGGGTGACATCCAATGCCGGCTGTGGCCGCGCTCGGAGGCCGAAGAAGCGTATGCCCTCGAGACCGGTCGTGACATCACGTCCGTCCTCACTCATACGGACCTTGTCAATTCCGACAATGTATATTTTGCCGCAACGGGGGTAACAGATGGAGAATGGTTATCCGGAGTTCAGTTCCGGGGCAGCCAGGTCATCACAGAATCGATGGTCATGCGATCCAAGACCGGAGCGATCCGGCGAATGAGCGCCAGACATGACCTCAGCAAACTGCGGAAGATAAGTGCGTTGATCAGCGAACAGCCGACAACCGACATTCAGGAGTAAGGAATGAACATCGTCCACGTGGTTGGCACCGGAACCATCGGCGAACCGCTTATCGGTCTCCTTGTCGATAACCGGGAAGCCTTTGGTATCGATGAGGTCACGTTCCACAAACGAACACCTCTCATCGAGGAGCGCTCCAAAATCGACGACCTGGTTCGCCGGGGTGGGGTACTGGCCGTCGATGACGATCGGTGGAGCGGATTCGAGTCGCTTGGTATTTCTCCGAAATGGGAAGCTCACGAAGCTCTGTCACGGGCATCGATCGTGATCGATTGCACACCCGTCGGAAACAAGAACAAGGATGCCCAATACAGCCAGCTCGATGGACCTATTGGCTTTCTTGCCCAGGGTTCCGAGTACGGCTTCGGAAAGATGTATGCGAGAGGCATCAACGACGAAGCTCTGGTACGAGGAGAAGATACGTTCATCCAGATCGTATCGTGCAACACACACAACATCTCGTCGCTCATCAAAACCCTTGCCCTCGACGAAGACGGAACCAGCAGGCTCGAATCAGGCCGTTTCCTCTGCATGAGACGCGCAAACGACATCAGCCAGGACGGTTCTTTCAACCCGTCCCCGACCGTCGGCGGCCATGGAGACGAACGATTTGGAACCCATCACGCTCGCGACGCTCACGATCTCTTCGCGACGATCGGACACGATCTGAACGTTTGGTCGTCTGCCATAAAGGTTCCTACCCAGTACATGCATTCTCTGTGGTTCAGCCTCGAGCTCGACCACGAAACTTCCGTCGAATCGGCTATGGAAAAAATCATGGCCAATACGAGAATGGCAACCACGTACAAACAATCGGCCAACCAGATCTTCTCGTTCGGGCGCGATCACGGATGGTACGGGCGCATCTTGAGCCAGACCGTGATCCCGACCGAGACCCTGGCTGTTCGCAATGGAAACGAGCTCGTCGGCTTCTGCTTCACGCCCCAGGACGGCAATGCGCTGTTATCTTCGATCACGGCCGTTCTGTGGTATCTGCACCCTGATGGTTTTGAAGAGCGGGTAGATGTGTTGCGCCCGTACCTGTTCCAGGAGGTCTGAGCGTCGTCTTCTAGATGACGGGTGCTTCCGAACTGGTCAATTCAGGCTCTGGCATGGGCGCTCCCGATCTGATCAATCCACCGCGGCGCTGGTGCGCGTTGCCGATCACGGCGAACGACGATGGATCGGCGGCCCGGATGGCCTCTACGAGGCGGTTGGCCTCAGAACGGCTGACGGTGCAGAACAGAATTCCACGCTCCCTGTCGGTGTACATGCCGGTTGCCTTCCAACCCGTCACGCCGACGTTCATCGTGGCAAAGACTGTATCGGCCAGCATATCCGGCTGTTCCGTCACCACCGTGACGGTCCTTACAACACTCGGCCCCTCGAGTACGTAATCCACTGCAAGACCATTCACAAAAAGGAGTATGACGCCGTAGAGAGCCTTCTCCCATCCAAATGTGAGACCTTGGAGGATGAGAATTGATCCGTCGATCATGAGGTAGATCTGGCTCACCGGCAACCCGGTTCTGAGCTGGACAACACGGCTGATAACCCCTGTTCCGGCACCGGTACCGCCTGCTCGATAGATGAGGCCTCCACCGAGTCCCGATACCACTCCCCCGAAGAGAGCGATGAGCAACAGATCGTCCGAAATCCTGTCCGGGAAGATGTCGGGTAGGGCATCGACGCCGATGTTATAAATCGCAATCACGAATGCTGTACGTGTGAGGAATCGCATGCCCCCCAACCTGAGGTATCCCAGGACCAGGACCGGGAGGTTGGCGATCAACATGGCCATCCCGGGAGGGAACCCGGTCCATTCGTTAACCACGAGGCCGAATCCACTGACGCCACCGCCGGCTATCCCGAATGGGAGCATGAATGTCCGATATGCATAGATGAGAGCGATCGCGCCGACGGTCAATAAGGCGTAATCGGTCAATAGTTTGAGAATCTGAGGACGCGTCGGACGTCGCATGAGGACTTCGGCTGTGAGGTTGGCGAACAAGGAATCTCCGTGGGGTGCGGCGGCAGTATACGTCAGGGACGCGCGACCGCTGCATATGCATTTGCGAGCTGTAGATGCCCGATTGCCTAGTAAATGCTAAGGTATCTTGATGCGTTACCGTATGGGAGAGGCTGCCGAACTACTTGGAGTGAGTGCCGACACGGTCCGGCGGTGGATTGACGCAAAGCGGTTGCCGGCCACCAGAAATGAGGCCGGGCATCGTCTGATTGAAGGTACTGCGCTTGCCGACTTCGTTGTGGAAATGCGGAGCAGCGAAGACAGTCCCTGGCTAGCCCGCCAGTCTGCGCGAAATCGATTTCCCGGCATCGTGACCGCCGTGACCTCCAACGAAATCTCAGCCACCGTCGAGATTCAGGCAGGTCCACATCGTCTCGTTAGCCTTCACACGGCAGAAGCGATCAGGGACCTGGGACTCAGACCGGGGATGCGAGCAACGGCGGTCGTAAAGGCCACCAACGTTATCGTCGAGGCCGGGCCGTGAAGACAGTCCGAAGAAGCCATGATCGGTATGGCTCCTGATGGCGCTTGCGACGCGGGTCGTGACGATCGCGTTCGTGCTGTCGGGTTGCGCGACGAGCGACACCATCGTGGTCGCAGGCGCTTCATCCCTGGCCGAGGCACTTTCGTCGATCGAAACCGCAGCTGAGGCGACACTGGGATTGAACCTCGCAATCGACGTTGCGGGCTCTCAGGCACATGTCGCCGCTATCGCCGCCGGGTCACCGATCGACGTCATCATCGCTGCGGATCGGCAAACACTCGAACCGATTGAATCGGCAGGATTGATCACGATCGAAACAGCGCCAGTCGCGTTCAATCAGTTGGCCATCATCGTCGAAACCGGAAACCCGCTGGGATTGGATACTGTTGCATCGCTTACAACGGTAGACCGACTCGTCCTTGCGGCCCCCGAGGTCCCTCTCGGGCGCTATACCGCCAACCTCGCAGGGGCCGAAAAGCTTCGACCAAAGAGCTGGGAGACTTCAGCACGACAACTGGTCGGTCGCATCGCGAACGGCGAAGCTGACGCCGGGATCGGATATGTGTCAGACGGGGCAGCCGAGGGCGTTGAGGCGATCCCTATTTCCAACAGCACTACGACCTATTGGATCGGCGTTTCCCCAGATCGTGACGATCTGGGGCCGCTCATTGCGTATTTGTATGGAGACGTCGCTCAAACAGCGTTCGAAGAAGCCGGGCTGAGGAGATCTTCGTGAGCAGGGCTTTCAGCACCGGAAGTATCGTCGCGGCGATGGTGGGGGTCCTCTTCCTGGCCTCCCCTGTCATGGCGCTACTCTTGCGAGCGCCCTGGTCGACGCTTGGTGAGGACCTGTCCGCCGGCTGGAATCCACTGATACTTTCGATCGCCGTGAGTTCAATTGCAACAGTGATCGCACTCGTAGTCGGCTTGCCCCTGGCCTGGTTGCTGTCTCGATCGACCAGTGTGTGGGTTCAGGTGACGAGAGGGTTACTCCTCGTCCCGATCGTGTTGCCTCCGGTCGTGAGCGGTGTTGCTCTTACTGCCGCATATGGCCGTCGCGGGATGTTTGGTTCCGTAGCCGAACGGGTCGGCATCGCCCTTCCGTTCACCACGGCCGGAGCCGTGGTCGCGGTTCTGTTTGTCTCCATGCCTCTGCTG
>JABDOU010000242.1 GCA_013043085.1 Acidimicrobiia bacterium | reverse complement strand
GCGAACACATGCGTGCGCGGCTCGCGGCCGCCCTCGGGATCCCGATCGGTGTTGTGTCGGTGAAGGCAAAGACAACAGACCGCCTGGGGATCATCGGCGACGGGTCAGCTGTCGCCGCCATGGCTGTTGCTCTCATCGAGGGATGACGGGAACTGCTGACGGCCGAGGGTAGGCGAATCAAGTAGCCGATCCGCCGGTATCGACGATAGCTCTCGCCCGCGCCGGAAAATCGCTGATGATCGACGTGATTCCGCCGTCAACCAGTCGCTGGATGTCGGCGGGTTCGTTGACCGTCCACGGATTGATCGCCAACTCGCCTGCTGCCTCCATGAGGGCAGCTACATCCTGAATTGCGAGGTGATATGGGTGGATGGCGTGAACTTCAATGTTGCCGAGCAACGCCATGGGATCCACATCGCTATCGGTGATGATGCCGCGGGGAAGTTCGGGGTCTATCGAACGTACGCGCTCAACCGAAGCCGGGTCGAATGACGAAACCAATACACGATCGCGGTGTCTCCCGATCGTTGCGAGCGTCGCGTCAACGAGGTTGAGGCCGTAGCTCTCCTCCATCGGAGAGTTCTTGATCTCGACATTGATCAGCAGGTCGGTGGTGGCTTCGAGGGTTTCCCATAGCGTGGGAATCTCAGGATCGGACGCCCTCAATTCGGAGAATGGCACCTCGTTGATCAGTATGCCGTCGCGAGTGTCTGCGTCATGATGAACGACGACCACGCCATCGGCGGTCTGGCGCACGTCGAGTTCGAGCCCATCTGCTCCTTCCTGGCGCGCCAGGCGAAAGGATGCGATCGTGTTTTCTCTCGTAGTAGATCGCGATCCTCGATGCCCGAGTACGAGGGGGGTGGGGTGGTGAAACCAATGCGGCATGTGGGACAGTGTATGGACGACGCTCTCGCACCGAACGAATAGGCTCGCAGCGATGCAGGTATTCAACACCCTGGGTCGTGAGCTTCAGGACCTGATCACGCGGGACGAGGGACGGGTGGGAATATATCTGTGCGGACCGACCGTACAGGCTGCGCCGCACATCGGCCATGGCCGGGGCCCGGTGATCTTCGACGTTCTCCGTAGGTACCTGGTTTGGCAGGGGCTCGATGTGACCTTCGTCTCGAACGTGACGGACGTCAACGACACCATCTTCGAGCGCGCTGCCGAACGTGGTGTCGACTGGACGGAGGTTGTTTCCGAATCGAGCCGCCTGTTCCTTGACGCGTATCGGAAGCTCGGGATTCTGGACCCTGACATTCGGCCGCGAGTGACCGACCACATGGATGAGATCATCGAGCTCATCGGAGATCTGGTGGATAACGGATCTGCGTATGAGGCAAACGGGGACGTCTACTTCCGGGTTCGTGATTTCGATGGGTACGGCAAGTTGTCGGGACGAAACATCGACGAACTGATCTCGGGGTCGAGAATTGAACCGGAGGCGAGCAAAGAAGACCCCCTCGACTTCGCCCTGTGGAAGGCAGTCAAGCCTGGCGAGCCGTCGTGGTCGTCCCCATGGGGAGATGGCAGGCCGGGGTGGCATATCGAGTGCTCGGCGATGGCCACCAGATATCTCGGTCCATCGTTTGACATCCATGGCGGTGGAATCGATCTCGTGTTTCCGCACCACGAGAACGAAATTGCTCAGTCTGAAGCAGCCACCGACGTTCCGTTCAGCCGGTACTGGCTGCACAATGGCTTCATCAACCTGGCGGGTGAGAAAATGTCCAAGTCGGTGGGCAATGTCGTCGACCTCAACCAGACACTCGAGGATCACGAACCACTGGCCGTTCGACTCTTTTACCTCCGGAGCCATTACCGAAAACCGGTCGACTTCACGCCCGAAAATCTGGCTGATGCCGAGGCCACATTGGAACGGCTGTGGTCGTTCCGGAGGAGGATCGATGACCCTGCTGAATCCGCCGAACCGGATCAGGAGGCGCTTGCCGCCTTTCGGAGGGCCATGGACAATGACCTGGATACCGCAGGTGCTCTAAGTGTGGCGTTCGAGATTGTCAAACAAGGAAATGTGGCTCTCGATGCGGGCCATCACCCTGGACCAGCCGTTGCAGCGTTCGATCAGATGATGCACGTCCTCGGGCTGACCGAGCCTCGAGCAGACATATCTGATATCGAGTCGGAGCTTCGCTCTCTGGCGGCCAAGGTTGGCTCAGCGGCTGACGGCGACCTGATAGATGGATTGATCGCCAAACGCCAGCAGGCGCGGAGTGACAAGGATTTCGAAACGTCCGACCGCATTCGTGACGCATTGGACGCTTTGGGCATACGTCTAGAGGATGGAGCAGATGGCACCCGCTGGCATCGGCAATAGGGTCGAAGATATGCATGCTGTCCGGGCGGCGTTGGCCAGTGGTCGCGTCCAGAAGCTGTACGT
>JABDOU010000355.1 GCA_013043085.1 Acidimicrobiia bacterium | reverse complement strand
ACTGCTATCAGGCCCTCCTGGTGTTGTTCGAGCCGATTGATGCATCGGATGAAGGTCGACTTGCCAGACCCGGACGGACCAATGACAACGACCACCTCTCGCTCTTTGACGTTCGTTGTAACCCCCGTCAAAGCCTGGAAGTCGCCGAACCACTTCTTGACGCCTTCGCAGACGATGATGTCGTTTTCGCCAATAGCCATGGTTTACCTTTCGCCGACTCCGAGATTCCGTTCGATACGCTGGCTGACGCGCGAGAAGATGAAGGTGAAAATCCAGTAGACCAGAGCCACTACCACGAGGTTTTCCTTGATGGAGCCGAGGAAGTTGAACGGCTGGCTCTGGTTCGGCACGACGTTCTTGGCAATCAGCAGAATGTCAAAGAGCCCGACGATGGCAACCAGCGACGTGTCCTTGAAGGTGGCGATGACCTGTCCGACCAGAGCCGGTATGACGGCGCGCAAGGCCTGGGGAAGAGTGATGAAAGCGGTCCGTTGCATGGTAGACATTCCGAGCGCATTCGACGCCTCGGCTTGCCCTTTGGACACGGCCTGTAGTCCCCCGCGCACGTTTTCGGCTAGATAGGCGGCTGAGAAGAACGTGAAGAACAGCAAGACCTTTACGACGTCCTCGAACTCCACACCCTCGGGGAACAGGAACGGGAACACGACCACGGACATGAGCAGCCACGTGATCAGCGGAACCCCGCGAACCAACTCAATGTAAACCGTCGCCATCACCCGAAACAGCGGTAAGGACGAAGTCCTGGCGAGAGCGAGAATCACGCCGATCGGGAACGACAACGCTACGGCACCGATGGCCAAAAGCCAGGTAATCATGAACCCGCCGAACGGAACGGCACTCTGGGTTTGCACGGCAGAGGTTCCGGTTGCGAGCAACATCAGATACACCATCACTACGACAGCGCCGGCATAGATCCCCACATAGCGGTATTTCGATCCTCCGCTGCCTCCGAACGTGGGGGCGGCCAGGGCGAAGGCCGCGAGAATCAGAAGCAACAACCGAATGATGATCAATACGGGAGTTGCCCAGGTCAAGAGTGCAGCGATCAGCAGTATCCCGGCGATGAGGCGCCCGGATTCACCGATCTCGAGGTTCACGAGTGCGTAGAGGATTGCCGTTCCGACCACGAGAAAGGCGAGTCCGATGAGGAGGTAATCGCTCAGATTGTTCATCCGGGTTCCGCGAAGAATGTGGAGGAAAATGACCGGGTAGCTCAGCGCCCAACCGGCCACCAACATGGGCCGGCTGGGCTTCCAATCCCTGATCGCGATACCAATTCCATAGGCGACGAAGCCCGTAATGAGAAGCAGCAGCCACGGGATTCGGGTGGTGTTGGCCAAGAGCTCGGTCGTTGCCGCTCGAATTCCGGTATCGGGATCTGGGACCGGCACCTGCAAGACCCACAGTGAAGCCACCAGCCCGATCACAAGCCCGCCGGCTACGGCCAGTACAGGGATGTTCTCGGCTTTTGCCCTCTCGCCCATCATGCGCCGGATCATGTATCCCATGCCGGCGAGCGCAAGGCCGATGCCCGCCCAGGTCACGTTCATCTCGAACGGGAAGTCGGCAACCAGCCCGATGATCGCGAGGAGGCCGCCGAGCGCCATGACATTGCCGGTGAGCTTGCGACCAGACGTACGACCACCCACCCGCCAGGCCGCCAGCGATAGCGATGTCAGCACGACAACAACGCCTATCGATACCCATACCCGCCACATGTGCTGATCGGGATACGCCTGGACCATGAGCAGCCGCAGATTCGTCGTGACGGCCTGCCAGATCCTTTCGGGATTTGCGACGAATCCGAATATGCCTCGCAGAGACACGACAGCGATGAGACCACCGATGATGGTGAGGAGCACACTGAATGGCGTCGAGAAGAGGTTCTCTTTCATCCAGACAACCGGACCTTGCGGCGGCGGCTCTGGCGCATACTCGGCGCCGGGGAGGTCGGGAAGGACGATCTTGCTCTCAGCCATTTAGCGCTCCACGAGTTTCAGGCGACGGTTCGCGAAGTTGACGATCGAACTCAGAATCAAGCTTCCGGAGAGGTAGAAGGCCATCCACAAACTCACAACTGGCACCGTTTGGCCGGTCTGGTTGTACAGAGTTTGGCCCACTTGCACGATATCGCTGAAGGCAACCGCGATACCGAGAGACGTATTCTTGAACAAGTTGAGGTACTGGTTACCGATCGGCGGTAGAACGATGCGGAACGCCTGCGGCAGGACGATGAACCGATAGAGCTGAAAGCGGCTGAGTCCGAGGGCATTTCCTGCCTCCGATTGACCTCTCGAAACCGCCAGGATTCCGCCCCGAACAATCTCTGCGATGAAGGACGCTGTATACAAAGTGACAGCGATCCACAGGGCAAAAAAGCCGGGCGTGATGACCAGGCTCTCGGAAGAAAGTTGTACGAATCCGGCACCTCGAACCTCGACCGCCGGTGGTGCATAGCGGAAAGGGGCGCCGGTGTTGGAACCGTCGAATTTTGGTTCGAGAAAGTGGAAGAACGCTGAGAACAGGTTCACGATCGTCTCGCCGATCACATCGACGCCGAAGAAGAGTCCCGAAAAAACCACACCCAGGAGTACCGCAAAGATCACGCGGAAATAGTCATCATCGACGAGCCCGGAGACCAGCGTCCTCGGGGCCACGTAGTCGATCAACAGCTTCATCGCGAAGGCGACCCCGGCCACAATCAACGCAAAGGCCAACCAGCCGCCTGCGCCTTCGATACCGCCGGCAATCGCCAAAAACCCACCGAAGACTGCAAGCGCCAACACCAGAGCCACCGCGAACATCCCGAAAATAACACTGTTGTTCAATTGCGGGTTGTCACCCGCCCGGAGATTGCTGAAGAAACGTGAGGCAAACGCACCAACGGCGGCGATGACTAGACCGAGCAACACCAGGCGAACTGCCAGACCGGGAATCGACCCGATGACATCGCCGATCCAGCCCAAAATCGGACCAAGCCACGACCACAGCGGGTAAGCGAACCAGCCGATCAGGCCGAAAAGAAAGAACGTGCCGAACGCCCACGAAAGAGCGTACGTCTCATTGCCCGTCGCCGCTTTCACGCGCATCCGCCAGCGATAGACGTAGCGAGTGGCGATGGCTCCGACGATGACCCACACGAGCCACTGGTAGAACGTCGCTGTGGGAAACAGCCAGGGAATGGTGATGCCCTTGGCAGAGGTGAACCAGAACGTATACGAACCGATGTGATCGTCTGTTAGCGCCTTGAGCTGCTGGATGATTGCGCCCCAAAAAATGATTTGCACGAGCAGCGGAATATTGCGGATCACCTCGATGTACACCGTGGCGATCTTGTTGACGATCCAGTTGTGCGACAGCCGGGCAACTCCGATGATCGTCCCGAGAATCGTGGCGACGATAATCCCTGAGATCGTGATGCGAAGTGTGTTTACGAGGCCAACGTAGAGGGCCCGGGCGCCGGTGTCGGGTTGGAAGGCGATGCCCTCCCGTACGACGAAGCCGGTCGGGTCCGAGAGGAATCGGTACGAGTAGGACAACCCGCGCTGGGCGAAGTTGTCAAGAGACTGGGCTCCGAGAGTGACGAAAAGGAAGACGAGCCCTACAAAAACTGCGATCTGGGCGCCCCATTTCAGGACGGTCGCGTTCCGCCAGATCGGTGGTCGCTGCTGTTGAGCTATCGCCATTGGCTAGCCACGATGCGGGTTGGTTCCTGTTCCTCTTGTCGTATTCGGTGATCCGGTCAGGTGTTGCGGTTGGTGGTGTGGTCGGTTTTTCAGTTTTCGGGCTTCAGATTTGGACTTGTGTGCAGGGAGGATGCCGAAGCACCCTCCCTGTCGCACAATACGTTTGCTTTCGTTACCTAGCGGGCCGGTGGGGCGTAGATCATGCCGCCATCGACAAAGGACGCATTCAGCGAACCTTCTCGCGTGAGCCCAACAGGGTTCAAGTTGCGGCTATAGATCTCGTCGTAGTTACCGACTTGCTTTACCACCTGATAGAAGGCGTCCGCCGGCAGACCCATCGCGCTCTGAACTTCGCCCTCGAGCCCGAACAAACGTCCGGCTTCGGGATCGATCTCGCGATTGTCGTCGATGTTGGCGCTTGTTACGCCCTTCTCGTCAGCGATGATCGTGGCATGCACGGTCCAGTTGATGACGTCGGCCCAAGCCGAGTCATTCTGGCGGTATGCAGGGCCGAGTGGTTCCTTCGAGATCGGTGCCGAAGGGAAGATCACCCATTCAGCAGCGCCGGGGGTTCCGGCTGCGGTCTCGGTGGCCTTGTTACCGACCAGGCCGGAGCCATCAGTCGTCACGAGGTCACAGGTGCCTTCCTTGAAGCGCTCCATCGACTCGGGGAATGTTTCCGTCCCCTCGACGATGATCTCTGCTCCGCCAACCCTGGCCCACTCAACGATGTTCTTCTCGGTGGTGGTAC
>JABDOU010000345.1 GCA_013043085.1 Acidimicrobiia bacterium | reverse complement strand
CCTACGAGGGCACCGAAGAGGTCCACACCCTGGTCCTCGGGCAGGCGGTCACCGGAATCTCGGCGTTCCGCGGCTAAGTGTCGAATTCCAGGTGTGCGAAGCGACGTCTCACGTAGACCATTGGAAGCACCGTATCGTTCACCAGCGCTCCGGCCCGGACCAGGGCGACGAAAATGTCGTGGTCACCGGCCTGGATCCTCTGCTGAGTCTCACACTCGAAGTACGAGACAACATGCTCATCGGTGAGAACGGGTCCGGCCCGCTCGTTTGCCGGTGGCCGGTGCGGCGTCGATGCGAACTTGTCGATTTCCTTGCTCGCAAACATCATCGCCGTCGCTCCGCTGCCCGCATTCAAGAAATTGACTGTGAACCAGCCGGCTTGGCGAATAGCGTGGAGGCTTCCGGCTTTATGGTCGATACATATCAGGATCAACGGAGGATCGAGGGACACCGACGTGAACGCAGATACCGTGAGCCCCACCGGGCCGTCTTCGGACCTGGCCGTCACTACGGTGACGGACGCTGCGAAGTTGGAAAGAACGTCACGGAAGGCTTCGGGATCGATAGTCATGGAGCGTGACTGTAGTGGCCGCCCTCCCGAGTCGACTTTCTTGAATGCGCGTCAACATTGCGGGGTAGGTCGTGGCTGACTCGTACGACGCCGTTGTGATCGGTGCCGGCCCCAACGGGCTCGCTGCCGCCATCACTCTGGCCCAGGCGGGACGCTCGGTGGTCGTTCTCGAAGCAAACGAAACCATCGGGGGCGGCGCCCGCTCGGCCGAAACTACCGAACCCGGTTTCGTGCACGACCTCGCATCGGCCATTCACCCGCTCGGCATGGGCTCGCCATTCTTCTCAGGACTGCCCCTCCATGAGCATGGCCTGGAGTGGATCGTGCCGGTTGCCAGCGTCGCCCATCCTCTCAATAACGGCGAGGCCGCGATTGCATGGCATGATCTCCACCAGACGGCCGTTGAGCTCGGAGAGGACGCCGCTGCGTATCGCAAAACCTTTGACCGGCTCATTGAGAACTGGGACGACGTGACCGACTTCACGATGACACGTCTGACTCGATTTCCGAGACACCCGATGCTGATGCTCAGGCTGGGGCTGGCGGGCGCTGCTCCGGCCACCCGGTTCGCAAAGAGCCGGTTTGCAACCGAGGCGGCCCGGGCGCTGTTCGCCGGACATGTGGCCCACAGCCTCTTGCCTCTGAGCTATCCCTTCACCTCAACGTTTGGTCTCGTGCTCGGGGCTTCCGCCCACACGGTCGGCTGGGGGTTCCCGAAAGGCGGGGCCCAGTCTCTCACCAACGCACTCGCCGCCTACCTCGAGTCAATCGGAGGCGAAATCCGCACAGGAACCCGGGTTCAAAACCTGTCCGACCTTCCCGATCACCGTGCGGCAATCTTTTCGACCACCCCCGCCCAGGTAGGTGAGATTGCTCGCGAACGCCTTCCTCAGCATTCCCGGCTCTGGATGAGACGATTCAAATACGGGCCCGCGGCATTCAAAATCGATTTCGCTCTCTCGGAACCGATCCCGTGGGCAAATCCCAATGTTGCCCACGCTGCGACTGTGCACGTCGGTGGGACACTCAAAGAGATAGCGACTTCAGAGAAACAAATGAGCAGCGGAGTTCCTCCTACCAAACCCTTCGTGCTCCTCGCCCAACATTCGCTTTTCGACGACACGCGCGCACCGCAGGGAAAGCACACAGCCTGGGCATATTGCCACGTGCCAAATGCCTCGAGGTTCGACATGACACAGCGGATCCAGCACCAGATCGAGCGATTCGCGCCGGGCTTCAGGGACACGATCATCGCAAAGCGAACCTGGTCGCCGGCAGAATTGGAGGCGTCGAACGCAAACCTGATTGGCGGAAACGTCGGCGGCGGAAGCAATCGCGGTAGTCGGGTATTCCTTCGCCCTGGAATCAAGATCATTCCCTATCGCACGGGCAACCCGACGATCTTCATCGGCAGCGCATCCACCAGCCCCGGTGCGGGAGTGCACGGCATGTCAGGTCACCACGCAGCCCGCGAAGCACTCGCAACCGCGCTGCGATGACCCGATGTTCGGGCGAACGACTCCCCCGGCGTGCCCCTAGCCTCCTGGCATGCCACATCTGAGCGTCAACAATCAGAGTCTCCACTACATCGAGCGCGGCGAAGGCCCTCTCGCAATGCTCATCCACGGCTATCCGCTCAATCACACAATGTGGCTCGAACAGCTGGCAGCACTTTCCGACATCCGCCGGGTGATTGCCGTTGACCTTCGGGGATTCGGCCATTCCGCACCTACCGGCGCCAGCCCCGTGTCGATCGATGACTATGCGGCGGACGTCAGCGAGCTGGTAGCCGCTCTCGGTTCCAAGGAAGCCGATATCGTCGGACTGTCCATGGGCGGATACGTCGCCCTGGCCTTGTGGGCGAATAGCCCCGGCATCGTCCGATCGCTCGTTCTTGCCAATACCAACGCCGGCTTCGACTCCGACGACGGGAAGGCCGGGCGCGCAGCGCAGGCCGAAGACACGGTGTCACAGGGCAGACAGGCGCTGGCCACGAAGCTGCAGGGCGCACTGCTTGCTCCCAATCGTGATATCACCGCCGCCGCCCGCCTAAGAACGATGGTAGAAGGCACTCGCGTCGAGACGATCGTGGCAGCTCTGGGCGCCATTGCAGCCAGGCCAGATCGCACCCGACTGCTGGCCGACATCAGCGTGCCAACCTTGGTCATCTCTGGTGAGCTGGACGGGCTCTTTCCTCCAGAGATTGGCGCCGCCATGGCCGCCGCCATCCCGGGATCAGGTTACGAGGTGATAGCTGGTGCGGGACACATGCCGCCTATCGAGACGCCGGATGCTTTTTCGGGCGCTCTGAGAACGTTCTGGGGCTCGCAATAGCACTTCTCACAGCGGAACCTCCGTTCGAGTGCGCTGATCGAAAGAAAGGCGAGTCGAGTAGCCGGCACGCCTGGCAGCCGCCACCACCTCGGAATGTCCGAATCCGGCTTCTGACGCGTCATGGCCATCACTCGCCAGAGTGATCGCCACCCCTTCCTCGAAAAACTTGTCGAGGAACGCTTCGGCCGGGTAAATCTCGGCAACCGGTTGGCGCAACCCACCGCTCGACACTTCGACGCCGGTTCCGGAACGGGCGGCGGCAGTCGCAACCCTGGCATACCATTCCCCTAGATCAGAAGATGGCCGATGGCCGAACTTCTTGATGACATCGGCGTGTGCCAGAACATCGACGTGGCCACACCCCGCCAGGTCAGCTTCGAGTGAGAAATAGTCTTCGTAGGCCTGATCGACGCCCCGTCGTTCGAATTCGCCAACCACGTCGTGATGATCGACCGACCACTCGCCAATCCAGTGAATCGAGCCGATGAGAAAATCGAACGGATATGCGGCCAGAAACTGAGTCACCGCTTCAATGGAATCCGGGAAGTAATCGACTTCGAGACCAAGCTTGACCGGCAGTCCCCTTCCCTTGGCGGACAGTACAGCCTCGACGTACCTGTCCAGGCTGAGTACGCGGTCTTCTTTGACAAATGCCTCGGTTTGTTCGGCGAGTTCTCGACGTCCGCCCTTCCAGAACGGCCCGAGCAATGAGTCCGATTCGACACACCGGTAGAAATGTTCCGTGAAACCAAGTTCGGTCACACCTCGTTGCGCCGCTGCCTCGACGTATGAGTCGATCAGCCCGATCGGATAGTCATTCGGTTCCTGCCTCGCCGAATCGAGCGGGCCGTGGCCGAACAGGTGTAGATGATGATCACCCATCCCTCAGCACACGCTCCAGAGCCTCAATCCTGTTTTCGATGGCTGACACCTGGTTGCTCGCATCGATCCGTTCGTTGATATCAGTGGCCGGAATCCGCCCTCCCACGGCGAGGTCGGCGCCCGTGAATCTTCCTTTGATCGTCTTGATCCGGTCACCCCTGGCCGACTTCAGCTGTTTGTAGAGATGTCTGAGTTCGGCTTCTACCTCGGCTCGCGGCCGGTGCCGGTCGTAGTCCAGGGCACGGAGGCGCGACCGGATGTCCTCCTGCTTCGCAACCAGGGCCTCGCGTTCGGGATCCGACTCATCGAGAGCATCCAGAGCGTCGAATACCTCGCGCATCTCAGCCAACAAACCGTCCAGATCCGTCATGACGTCCAGTGTACGACGGCATCGAAGCAGCAGCTACAGGAAGTAACTGAGCCCCATTGCCAGCAAGATCAATGCCACCACGGAGAATCCCACCCAACTCACGAGAAGGGACGCTGCTGCTTCATCGGCCGTGTCGACATCCAGAAATTCTCTATCCATGACCCCGGAATCGGCAAGCTATCAGTTCTTCGCAAGGCACATTGCCGCGGGCCACCAGGTGACTAGCCACTGATCCTCGGAAGCCACTCTTGATTTCGAACCACATCGAGGAGCCCGCTCGCGGCAAGTACGACTACGAGCAGCGCCTCTTCAGGTGTCTTTACCCGGTGCACATGAACCGACCTCTTGCCGACGTCAGCGAGGCGACGCCCGTGTTCGTGGTCAACGACAGGTTTGCCTTTTCTACCAACCCCGAAGACCTGGTAGCTGCTTCCGTCCATGTCGACGGTCAAGGCACGACGAAACGCGACGATGGAGCCGAAGGGAACCTCTTTGAGCGTGAATTTGACGTCGTTGATTTGGCCGATGATCTCTGGAATCAGGTCGGATGAATGACGGCCGTGGGGCATCGATGCTTCACCAAGCCCACCGCATACGACCTGAGTGTCAACGCCCGACGGGTGCGAAATGAGCCCTCGATGCTTGCCGAGCGTGAACTCGGCAACGGTCCCGTCGCTCTTCGATATCTTGAGGCGGCCGTGAGCCGCGCTGTGGAATACTTCGATGAGAAGCCTCGTTCGTCAACCCCGGACTGATGCGTTCGCGGAGGCACATGCCACGTCCAACCGGGAGCCCTGTTCGAAACAGGATACAGCCGATCTGGTCATGGTGCGTGGGCAGATGATCTGTTTCCGGTCTCAGGTGACAGCTCAGGTCACGGCGGCTCCGCTGACGAACTCCTCGAGCTCCTCAGGACGGATGAGAACTTCCCGGGCCTTGGACCCCTCCGAGGGCCCAACCACGCCCCTCCGCTCGAGAATGTCCATCAATCGTCCTGCCCGCGCGAAGCCAAC
This sequence comes from Acidimicrobiia bacterium, assembly GCA_013043085.1. Lineage (GTDB taxonomy): Bacteria > Actinomycetota > Acidimicrobiia > Spongiisociales > SHLN01 > JABDOU01. The sequence continues at coordinate 6,831 of JABDOU010000345.1, read as the reverse complement.
TCGCAGTTTTCTCTGCAACATGGAAGTCGATCCGAGCTGAGACCGCACGACGAGTTCGATGGCCTGCTTCAACAGCTCAGGATCTTCCCCGTCGGCGTCCTCGGCTGCTTTTGCCTGAGCCTCGACCTTCTTGAACATTCGCTCGTCGTATTGGGCCTGGCCCTGTTCGCGCACCCACTCTGCAACGGCGCCGATCTCGGATTCTTCTACAAAGGCTCCCTGAATTCTCTCGGGCTTTGGATCCCGCGCCGTCACGACAAGGAGATCGCCGAGCCCGATCAGCTTCTCCGCCCCAACGCTGTCGAGAATGACCCGACTATCGGCCTGCGACGCCACCGAAAACGCCATTCGGGATGGAACGTTTGCCTTGATCACACCGGTGATGACGTTGACAGAGGGACGCTGGGTCGCAAGTACCAGGTGGATGCCGATGGCGCGGGCCATTTGTGCAATGCGAACGATTGAAGACTCGACCACTTTGCCTGCGACCATCATGAGATCGTTTAGCTCATCGACCACGATCACGATGTAGGGGAACCGATCGAACGAATCGGTTTCCAGCCCACCTGCGTCCCACTTCTCGTGATATCCGGTGATATCGCGAACGCCCGCATCCGCCAGCAGCTGATATCGACGATCCATCTCGTCAACTGCCCAGTTGAGGGCATCCGCCGCCTTTTTGGGGTTGGTTATGACCTTGGTGAGCAGGTGAGGTACGTCGTCGTACTGTCCCATTTCCACGCGCTTTGGATCCACGAGGATCAGACGGACTTCTTCCGGCAAGGCCCTGACCAGAATGGACGTCACGAGTGCATTGATACATGAAGATTTGCCGGCGCCGGTGGCACCCGCAATCAGCACGTGAGGAAGTTCATTCAAGTTCACCATGACCGGTCTCCCGGAAATGTTCATCCCGAGTGCGACAGCTAGCGGATTGTCGTTCTCCCGCGCCTCTGGCGAATCAAGAATGTCTTTCAGCGTGACGAGGCGCCGTTTCTTGTTGGGTACTTCGACGCCAACGGCCGACTTGCCCGGGATCGGAGCCAGAATCCGTACGTCCGGTGTTGCGAGCGCGTAGCCAATGTCGTTGGTGAGGCTCGTGATTTTGTTGACCTTTACCCCCGGCGCGAGTTCGATTTCGTACCGCGTCACGGTTGGTCCTGGCACAATTCGAACGAGTCGGGCGTCGACACCGTGCTGGCGAAGTGTTGCCTCCAATTCGCGGCCGGTTGCTTCGAGCGATCGCTTGTCCTGCGTCCCGCCCCGCCCTGGAGAGAGGAGATCGAGAGGCGGTTTCACGTAATTCTTGTTGGGCGCAACACGTGGTATCGGTTGCTCGGGCTCCGGCTTCTTGACCGGCGGTCGCTTCGACTTCTGGTCGGCACGAGGCGGTCGGGCACGCTCCGGTTTCTTTGCCGCGACGACGGGAGCCGGATCGGGTGACTGGACGTGAGGCCGATCTGGTCGCCGGTACGACTGCATGGCATGCTTCACGCGTCGGACGAGCGTGCGCCCGAGTTCCCCGACGGCCAGTGCGGCCTCCCGCAGGGTTGACCTCGTGACAATCAGGGCACCGACACCGATAACGGCGGACAGAATGATGAAGGCGCCCAACAGTCCGACAACGCGTCTGATCGGAAATGAAATCAACGCGCCGATGACCCCACCACGATCGGCGACGACCTCGACACCCGCGGCCAGCGGCTCCGTTCCACTCAACAGGTGGAAGAGTCCGAGGCTCCCGAAGAAGAGAAACCCGAGACCGAGCGGCAAGCGTGCGTGATCGCCATCTCTCACTTTGCCGATGATCAACGTCAGGCCGACGAGCAAGATCGCAGTCGGAACGAGGATCGCCCAGACCCCAAAGAGGAAACGGAGCCCGGTAACGACTGCATCGCCCAACGGACCCGAAAAGCTGAAGAATCCGAGCAGCAGGATGAGGCCGACCACGAGCATGACGAGGCCCCAGATATCGTCTGCCTGATGCTCAAATCGGTCCCGGACCGCCATGCGTGCTTGCGCCAGCACGCCTGTGGGAGTCGAGGACTTCTTTTTCTTGGTTGCTGTTTTCCGCACCCGGTTCCGCCCGGAGCCCCCACTACGAGTTGATGTAGTGCGTGCCATTCGATTGCGAACCCTAACGGTCGATTCAGAAAGTAAGGAGGATTTTCGCGCTCTGTGGACGGAGGTCGCGCAGACCGCGCGCACGCCCGACCGCTACGTCGCCATAGGGACAGGTCGAACGGCGATCAAGATCCGGCGGTGTTCCCACCAATCATGTCCTGGAGTACGGTTCGAAACTGGCGGTTCATCAGATAGCTACGACCTTCGATCTTGAGCCGGTCCGTCATGAGCCCCGGCTTGTGCTCGATAGGAGTGTCTACCGGCATCCGTTCCACGATTTCCTGGACGCGATTCTGGCTCCATTTTGAGGTTCGAGCGAATACCAGGCCCCGTTGTGTCCGGGCCAACGTAAAAAAGGTCGTGCCGTACATGAGCACGCCGGCGATGCTCAAACCGATCAGAGCGCCGCGTACGAGAGCGTTGCCTTCACCCAAGACAAGGGAGACCAGCAATGCGGCAACAATGCCGAGCGGCAATGCCCAGCGCGCACGGCGCTGGACAAGCACAGCCATTGTTGCGCTCTCGCCGTCGTCTAGATGCTCGTTGACGCCGGTCAAGAGACGTTCGCGATATTCGCCAAGACGGTCCGTCAAAACTCGATCACCACCGGGAGTACGACGGGACGCAGCCGCGTCTCGCTCTTTATGATTCTGCGGGCGGTTTCGTATACGTGACGTCGAACTGCATCAGGGTCAGGGTTTCCGCTTGCAATCGCCTTTTCGACCTCACGAGCCACCATGGCCAGCATCTCGGCCGGTTGATCCATCAACCCGTGGCTGTCGAGGTCAGGGCCGTAGACGATCTCGCCGGTCGTACTGTCCACGCCCACCGTGATCACAACTACCCCCTCATCTGCCAGGTGCCTACGGTCTCGAATCGCACGCTTGACATCGCCAACCATCGAGCCATCGAGGTAAACGTATCCAGCCGGGACCGCACGCCGCTCGACGAAGGTCTTGTTGCCGTCGACAACAATGCGATCGCCGTCTTCACACACGAACACGTCGGCTACGTCCATCGCCTCGGCCAGAGCCGCATGCGCGCGCAGCATCCGATACTCACCGTGGACAGGAACAAATGCTTGCGGACGCACCACGTTCAGGAACGTGAGGAGTTCGGATTCGGCGGCGTGCCCGGAAACATGCACCTTGGCATTACGCCCGTGAACCACGTCGGCACCGGTTTTCAGGAGCCCGTTGATGACCCGCGACACCTTCTTTTCGTTCCCGGGGATCGGGGTCGCCGAAATGAGAACGGTGTCACCGTCACCAATCTTGACGTTCCGGTGTTCGCCTGCCGCCATCAGCGATAGGGCGGCAAATGGCTCACCCTGACTGCCGGTACATATCACGATGGTGCGGCCGGGATCGTGATCAGACACCTGATCGATCGGAATCACCTGGTCGTCGGGCACGTCAACAATGTTGAGGTCACGGCCAATTTCCATATTCCTGAGCATCGAGCGCCCGAGAAAAGCGATCTTGCGACCATCGGCGAGAGCCGCATCGACGATTTGCTGCACACGGTGGATGTGGCTTGCAAAACATGCAGCCACCACCCGGCCTTCGGCGGCAGCGATGATGTCGTAGAGGTTCCTTCCGAGAGACGACTCTGATGAAACAAAGCCGGGCACCTCGGCATTGGTGGAGTCGGCGAGCAACAACCTCACGCCCTCGCGTCCCAGCTCGGCAAAGGTCGGGAGGTCGGTCGGCCGGTTGTCGATCGGCGTCGGATCGAGCTTGAAGTCACCCGAGTGCACAATGATGCCCTCATCGGTATCGAACGCCACCCCCGACCCCTGTGGGATGGAATGGGAAACGGGAACCAGCTTGAATCGAAACGGGCCCACCTCCCGCCATTCGTTGTCTTCCATTGCATGGAGCTTTGCGTCGATCCTGTTCTCTTCGAGTCGGGATGCGGCAAGGTTCACTGTGAGCTCTGTGCCATAAACCGGCACATTGATTTCAGCGAGGAAATAGCTGAGCGCACCCACATGGTCTTCATGGCCGTGGGTCAAAATTACGCATTCGACATCATCAGCTCGATCAATCATCCACGCGAAATCGGGAAGCACGAGGTCGACACCAAGCATGTCCTCTTCCGGAAACATCAACCCGCAGTCGATGAGCGCCAGCTTGCCATCTATCTCGATCGCGGCACAGTTGCGCCCGATCTCGCCGAGTCCTCCGAGAAACGTTACGGAGATACTCATGCCAGCTGAGCCTCCCCAAGCGCTTTGAGCACCTGCCGGGTCACCGACTCGTCGGCAGGCAACAGCGGCAGACGGGGGCGTCCGACTTCTTTCCAGACTCGACCGAGCGCTGCCTTGAGCGGCATGGGATTCGGCTCGAGGAACAGGGCCTCGAAAAGCGGCATCATCGCCAGATGTAGCCGCTCTGCGGTCGCGCCATCATCAGACCTGATCGCCTCGATCATCTTCGATATCTGATTGCCCACGAGGTGTGCTGCCACCGAAACCACGCCGGATCCACCCATCGACACGATGTCGTACGTGAAAGCATCCGATCCTGCGTACACGCCGAAGTCATCCGGAAGCGTGACGAGTTCTGTCTTTGTGAACTCGAGGTCGTCAACAGCGTCTTTGACAGCCACGATGTTCGGATGATCGGCGAGTTCTTTCAGCGTCGGAATCTCGATGAGCCGGGCGGTGCGTCCTGGGATGTTGTAGAGCATCACCGGAAGGTCTGTCGCATCGGCTATCGCAGAAAAATGGGCGACCAGACCGGCCTGCGGGGGCTTTGAGTAGTAGGGGGTCACGGCCATGAGCGCATGGCACCCGAGGTCGGCGGCTTTCCGAGACATGGATGCCGAGTGAGCCGTGTCGTAGGTTCCGGTGCCGGCAATCACATAGGCCTTGTCACCGACAGATTCGAGAACGGTTTTGAACAGGGCAATCTTCTCCAGGTCTGAAAGGGTCGGCGATTCGCCGGTGGTGCCGCACACCACGATGCCCTCCGTTCCCGTGTCTACGAGATACCGGGCCAATTCCCAGGCAGCTTCGTAGTTGACTTCTCCGTTGACATCAAAAGGTGTGAGCATGGCCGTGAGAACCGAGCCAAATGGTGTAGGTCGCATAGGCATCACGGTAGCAGTCTCGTCTCAGGTCTCATCCTCGCGCCCCTTTTCAGATCTCATGTGTGTCTCATGTGTTGCAGTGTCCATGTGAGAACGCATCCGGATGGTCGACTAGAGCGTGATCGGACCTTTCTGAAACAAGGCAAGGCCAACGATGTCCTCGAAATAGTACGTCTCCGTTTGCACCAGGCGGGTGACCACGGCGCCGTCCTTTTCGAACGCGATCGCCAACCAATTGTCGGTGTAGTCGAGCTCAATTGGCGTGTCATCGACTTCGAACCTGGATTGCGTATTGCCGGTTGAAACGTCCACAATGCTGATTGAGGTATCTCCGCCCGGTCCGTTCTCAACGTAGGACACAAGGTTCTCGAACGGATGAATGGCTGACATGGTGACGACCGGAATGTCGTCCCCGCATCCCTTCTCGTAGATGGCACCGGGAGATTCGATCAGCAAACAGCCCTCGTCCGGGATACCGTTGCTGTCGATGCCGACGGTTGAGACGATCTGTTCTCGCTGATCCAGATCGGTATATGCGGGCATGATCACGCTCAGATGGGTCTCCGAACCTGTCAGATATACGAACGTCGATGTGGTGTCGCCCAGAGAAGTGTCGCCCAGAGCAAGGACGACGACTCCGGGCTGGGGCGCTTGTTCGTAGTGTGCGTCGAGCCGGTAGAAGGCGTCAAAGACCAGCTGGCGTCGGATGCCGCTTGCCGTGATGTGAACGAGGCCTCTTTGCATGCACAACTCGGCGATGATGCCACCCAGCCGGTCCGCTATCGCTTTGACGACGCACTCGTCGAGAAGCGTGCCGCCGGTTGCACTCGAGCGAACACCGTCGGGCGAAGAAATGAGAAGATCCGGTAGCACGGGAGTAGGCGCCGTGCTAGTTGTGCCTCCCGCCGATATCTCCCGGTCCCCACCAACCAGCGTAAAAGAAGCAATGAGTGTCAGTACAGCCAGAGCAACCGCGCCGACACCCAACCAGGTTGGCGGTCGTTCCGAGGGTTCGTCGCCATAGCGTTCGGTGACCTGGCGAATCTCGTCGATCTCATGCACGATCCATCATCCATCCCTGGTGATCGGCACACGCACAAGAGAGGCGAGACCGTTGAATTCACGTTTTGCGTACGAATCCATATCTATCACCGTTGAACGGACTCCATCAGCGCTCCTGATCGCGATGACCGCAAACTGTCCGTCATAATCCAGGCTCAGCGGCTCGCCTTCGATCCGTACCGAGCCGATGGTTTCGCCTGAGTCCAGCGCAAGAATTCTCAGAACGTACGTGGCTGCATCTGTCTTGCTGATGTACGCAACTTCGGGTTTCGTCGCCGTGACAGCCGCAGCAATCACCGGCTCTTCCGAGTCGCCACACCCGACGTTTCTCGTCACGTCCCCGAGGTCGATCGACTGTATCTGCATACAGCCTTCAGCTACCACCCACTCACCGAGGTCGAATCCAACCAGAGCCTGGATACGCGAGCTTGCTGCGTACCAGCTGAAGCGTGGGATCGAATCGATGTCACCGCTCCGTTGTTCGACGTCGTAACCAACAGCATCCATCGAGTTCATCATCGGATACTTGTCGAACGCCACGGCCAGTGG
>JABDOU010000344.1 GCA_013043085.1 Acidimicrobiia bacterium | reverse complement strand
CTCAATGTGCCTTGCGTGGCGGGATGTCACTCATGCGGGGAATTGCTCCCATCGCCTTCTCGACTTGTTCGACATGCTTGACGCACTCGGATATGAGATCGATCAACGCCTCGCGATCGAGATCATCGAGTCTCTTGATGTGCACGGTGGATTTGCCTGACGTGTGCGGTCCCAGCCGATCGAGGATGTCGTCGAATCCGCGGAGGCCGGACATGATGTACAGGGTGATGCGGTCGGCCCGCGGGGAGAAACCAACAGAGAAGAAGTCGCCTTCCTGTCCGGTCTTGTACCGGTAGTGATACTGGCCGAAACCGACCGTAGAACCGCTCCAGACCACTGGTTCGTGACCTGTCACGTCCTCCATGAGCGCCAGAAGCTCGAGCGCATCACGCCTTCGCTGCTCATTGCCGACGTTGTTGACGAGTTCGATCGGAGTGACGGTCTTCGCTTCGTCCATCCCGCTATTCAAGTTGATCGGCGACGCGTCTACGAAGAGGGTGGGGATCGGGTTACCAGCAATTTGAGTAGGTTCGGCGTATCGAGTGAAGGAGCAGCTGTGAAGAGAAGTGACATGCCCATTCCTACCGAAGGCATCATCGTTACTCACTTTGTGGTCGCCGCAGACATTTCGGAAACCGCACGTTTTTACTCCGAAGTCCTAGGGGGCGAGATCGTCTTTGAGGCCGACGGTGCACCAACGTTTGTCAAATTCGCCAACACCTGGGTCATAGTGAATGCGGGGGGTGGGCCCACTCCGGACAAGCCGGAAACGACACTCGAGGCTCCTACCGATCCATCCCGGGTCAACGCATTCATGAATATTCGGGTCGCTGACATCCGTCGTGTCTATGACGATTGGACCAGCCGAGGGGCTGAATTCCTCACACCTCCAATTGACAATCAGGGGTTCGAGCTGCGGTGCTACGTAAAGGATCCGGACGGTCGCATAATCGAAGTCGGCCAATCCACCGGCATGACCGAATTCCTGGGACTCGAAGATTGAGGCGAAACAGCTCCATCCGTCACAGGGCACCGCGCAGATCGGTCTATCTGACGCTTCGGTTTCGAGTGCACAGAAAGCTGGTCAACGCCGCATTCGCCATCTTTCTTGCACTTCTGACGGCTGGATGTGCCAGCGGATCCCTCGAATATCTCAGCGATCTTCGATTGTGGCCGACATACTTGCCCGAGGGTGTCACGGTCGACGGCGATTGCCCGGACGAGCGCTATCTCACGATCGAATCGAGGACCGACACCGACGGTGGTGAGCCACTGTTGATCATTCACATGATCGACGCCGGCCATGAATACGATGTTTCGTCCTTGTCGAGGGGCTTTTCCGATTTCGTTCCCGACTTTCCGCCTCAGAGTGCCGAACCCACGACGGTTCGTCGTATCGATGGGCTGAGCTGGCAGCGGATACCAGACTTCTCGGATGACATGGCGACCGGTGTCGCCTGGCAAGAAGGGCCGAATCTCTTCAGCATTGAGGGAGTGGGGATGAGCCTCGATGAGGTTGAGCGCATTGCCGAGGGCCTCGAACCGTCGTTCTCCCGGTGGTTCGGATGTGACTATGCGCGCATCAAACCGGGCGACGACTCCTAACCGACTGATTGTTCGGCACCAACCATCAACCGCCGCAACCGCTGTGAGCAGCGATCCGTATACTCAATATCAGCGCCTGTAATGGCTTTTCGGTCATCAACATCCCGGGAGGGTTCTGGTAGTTCCCGCTGTAGATCCGCTTTCTCCTTCGAATGACAGCGAAAGAGCACTCATCGAGAAGCTATCGCGGCTTCCGCGTGATCTCATTCTCCGCGAGCTGAAAGATGACCTGCAGACGGCTGTATGGATCGAGCTGGCGACCATTCCCATCTATCTCTTTGCGAACTATTCGATCAAGCGAACGGAGAGGACGGGTCAGAATGTTCGTCCCGTCGACCTTTACGCCAACATGGCGGGAAGCACGATCATGAGCGTGGTGGTCGAAGAAATGTTGCACCTGGCGTTGGCCTGCAACATGCTCTATGCGCTGGGCGAAGATCCACAGTTGTATCTCCACTCGCCGAGTCCATTTCCCACCCCACTCGCTTACCACAACCCCAAGGGTCCGCCCGGTCCTGACGGGGACGACAAGGTTCTGATTCCGTTGGCGAAGCTGAGCTATGAGCAACTATGGCACTTCCTACAAATCGAGTATCCGGCCTCCGAAAATGCCCCGCCCGAAGACCGAGACTGGGACACGATCGGCCAGTTCTATTCCTACATCCGATGCCTGATCAAATCGCCCCAGATCACGGACTCGGATTTCCAGGTGCGGGGACCGGATGCTCGCGAATTTCAGATTCAGCCTTACAACTATTCACCAAACAGCATCGATACGGCCTATCCGAAGTCTGCTTTTGATCCCTGGGGTCTGCCGACCGACACTCCGGCCAAGACAAAGCAAGATCATGGCGGGCCGATCCCGGCAAGCAAGGCGGCCGTCTTTTCAAATGCCCCGGACGGGCATCAGGAAAGCATGCCGCTCCTGACCGTGGGGTCGCGGTTGGAGGCATTGCAGGCGATTGACACGATTTGCGATCAGGGTGAGGGGTTCGCACACGAGCGGTTCGATGATGATTCCGAAGCAGAGGAGTCGCACTATTACAAGTTCCTCACGCTGCAAGCTCAGCTGGAGGAGTACTCGCACCACACCGAGCACCTGCCGCGGCTTCCGGAGCCTCCAGATCAGATAACACCGGCAATCACCGAACGCGATCTTGGTGAGATTGTCGCGAATTTCCCGGACAACCCAACCGCAATCGAGTACCTGAGCACGTATGAGGACGATCCGGGAGGTCGGGTCAATTACCGCCCGTTGGCCGATTTTTGCAGCGGGGTATATCAATACATGCTCATCCTCACCGAATCGATATTCAAGGTACGCAACACCGGAGCCGACGCTGCGAGCGGCCAAAAGCTGTTCTTCAATCGGGCGATGCACCGGACCATGCTCTGGGTGCTCGACGGCCTCGCCACCACGATGAGAGGCTACGAGTTGGGCGACGGCCACGTTCTGGCTCCGACCTTCGAGAACATCGACCTGGGTCCCCGTTCTGACGCTTACGCCAATCTGATGGCTCTGGCAGGTGCGCTCGAAGAACAGCCCTACGCCGACAACATCAGGTACTACGTCGACTTGCTGAAGGATGTACCTGATGTGAGCGATCTGTGGGGAGGTGGAGAGGCGGAGGTGGCGCCGGTCGAAATGGGGGAAGAGCCGACGGACGGCGCATCAACGGATGAACCGAGGACTGGCGAACCAACCCCTCAGCCGTACCCGTATGGCAACGTTCCCCGCTGGCCTGCCGAGATCGGCACCCAGCCGCCCGGACATCCTCTCCATTCTTGTCTGGGGCTGAACAGCTGTAAGGGAGCAGACCGCTACGGTCTGGAGGGCCATGAAGATCCTCATCGGCCTGGCGAGTTCACAATCAACGATTGTGCCGGACAGGGGTATTGCTCCACCACGTCGGATCACAACTGTCACGTTCTCAACGACTGTCGAAACCAGGGCGGGTGTGGGCTGTACGGCACCGGTGATGAGATGAACGCTCCGGCCCGCAACGAGTGCCGGGGAATGGGATCGTGTGCGACCCCGATCAACGCCGAGCGTTTCAGTACGAACGGCCCCAACCAGGGAAAAAGCGTTTGGGTTCGAGCGCGTCAGGTGTTCGAGGAGGCCTGGCCCGAAACCTGGCAATCAGTCGAGGGCGCTCCCGAACACCTGGGACCGGCTCCCGCTCCGTTCACCGATACCGGACCCCCCTACCTCTGGATCTCAGATGGCAACCAGGCGAGAGACAACATGGTGGCATGCGGGTCGAGCGGGCTGAGTGGCGCCGGCGGTTGCTCGTGAGCGATCAACGTTGACGATCGATATCGGGTCGTTCGCAGCCGATGTTGCTGCGCTGCCGCGTCTGGGCCTCGGCTTGGGGCTGCGGGGGACCCATTTCGACCACATTCTCACGGAGAGGCCCGACGTCGAATGGTTCGAGGCCATTTCGGAGAACTTCATGGACTCGGGAGGTCGCCCTCGGTACGTCCTCGACCAGGTAGCAGAGCAGTATCCGGTCGTCCTCCATGGAGTCTCGCTCTCTATCGGCAGCACCGATCCGCTGAATCGCGAATACCTCGCGAAGCTGAAAGCACTGGCAGATGCAGTCACACCTGCCTGGGTCAGCGACCACCTCTGCTGGACCGGTGTGCTTGGGGCCAACTCCCATGATCTGCTCCCGATCCCGCTGACGGAAAAAACGCTGCATCACGTCGCAGAGCGTGTGAGACGGGTTCAAGACTTTCTCGAGCGCCCCCTGATTCTCGAAAACCCGAGCACCTATGTCACCTTCATCGAGTCAACCATCGACGAACCCGATTTCCTACGTGCGCTATCAGATGAAACCGGGTGCGGACTGCTGCTGGACGTGAACAACGTCTACGTCAGTTGCTTCAACGCCGACCTGGATCCGGTCGGATATATCGAATCCTTTCCGTGCGATCGAGTGGTTCAAATGCACGTGGCTGGTCACGAGCACCAGGGCACACACATCATCGATACCCACGATCGTCCGGTAGTTCCTGAGGTTTGGGAGTTGTATCGGCTCGCATGGCAACGTACCGACGGAGCTTCGACTCTCCTGGAGTGGGACGGCCACATTCCATCGTTCGAGGAGTGTCACGCCGAGTTGTTGAAGGCAAGGCGGTACATGGGCGGCCAGTTCAATGCTGGTCGATCGCATGACGTCACAAAATCAGGACACGAATCACTCTCCACGCCCGTCGATTTCCTCGTGCCAAACGTGATGGAAAGCGCTGTTTCCGAATGACGGCGATCGAACGAACTGCCGATCTGCGTGGGCTCCAGACCTGGCTGCAGTCGGGTCTCATCGGTCCACAACCCATCGCCGCTGACGAAGCCGATCAGATCCTTGCGCCCTCTGCTCGGCTGACCGGGTCGCAGCGCTGGTCGATCTACCAACGCGCGTACTCTTCACGGTTGCTCAAATGCATGGCCGAGCAGTTCCCGGCATTGAATCACGCCCTCGGCGAGGACCTATTCGCCGATTTTGCCCGGGAGTTTCTTGTTGCGTACCCGTCTGAGAGTTACACGCTGTACGAGCTCGGCAGGCGTTTCCCCGGTTTTCTCGAAGAACGTCGACCTGACCGCGATGCACCCGACGGCAGCCGGGAACCCTGGATCGATTTCATGGTCGACCTCGCGCGTTTTGAACGTCAACTCTTCGTGCTCTTCGACGCTCCTGGCCACGAGGGCAATCCATTTGCTAAGCCCGAGACTCCCGACGAGCGCCTGGTTCTCCAGCCATGCTTTGCCCTCGGGAGCTATCGATTTCCCGTTGCCGCCTATTACCACGAAGTCAGAATCGGCAAGGATCCGGCATACCCATCTGCTGAGCATTCGCAGGTTGCGCTCGTCAGAACGGATTACTCGACGCACACATATCGGGTGACGGGTTTCCAACACGCATTGCTCCAGATTCTCACGCGTGGATTGAACGTTGCAGACGCCTTGCGAGTGCTTGGTGCCGATTTGAACCTGTCGGGCCCGGAGATTCAGAAATTCTGGACCGGAACCCGCGGCCGCTGGATTGCGGCTGGATTCTTCATTCCGTCCGGGTGATCGGCCGGGCCACGGACTGGTAGTGGGCGGAGGTCGGATCCCAGCGCTTCAACACCTGGCGTGCTGCGTCTGGAACATAGGCCTTCTCGTAATCCTCGCCCTGAAAATCGATCACGCTCTCGATTGAGTCAAACGTCATAATCGTGATGAACTCGACCTCTCCGGCCACGTCACGACGCAACAACTCGATTCCACGGAAGCCTGGGATTTCCATTGCTTCGATCCCCGGAAAGACGTCATCGTGGAGAAGCGTTTGGTAGGCGTCAGCCTGATCCGGATCCGTCCAGCCGTGCCAGATTCGCTTGATGGGCATGTCTCACTCCGTCTGTGTCGTGTTGAGGTGAGGTTATCCGACGGCAGACGACGGAAGCCTCGAGATGTCGAGCGCCCACCGTGAAGGGTCCTAAGGCCCTAGGGCATGGTGCCCGGGTTTCCGAAGATTTGTTCAACCTTCCAAGGAGATCTCCGCTGATGCAAGACAGTGTTCAATCAAACTCGCCCATGATTGCATTCGGAATGGCCGGTGCCGGCGTCGCGATGGTATTGGCATCGGCGGCGTTGGTCCTGACATTGACCGGTGGCGGGGGAGGTGGAGCGGCGCTTGCCGCAGGTGATGAGTCCAGCCCCGAACGTGCTACGACCAGGATCGACGTGACCCTCAACGAGTGGGGCATTGACATGCCGGCGAACGTTCCCCCCGGAAAGCTAATTTTTGAAATCGTCAATGTCGGCAGCATCGAACACGACTTCGCTTTCGAGGGCCTCGATGGGCGTTCTCCGCGTATCCGGGCCGGCGGCACGTTCACACTGACCGTCAATGATGTAGAGCCAGGCAATTACGAGATCAATTGCACGGTCGAAGGACATAAAGACTCGGGGATGCACACCACGCTTGTCGTGCTCAACGACGATGGGTCGGTCCCGGTATCCGATGCCGGCCACGGTGGTGACGACACCGATTGGGAGGCTCTTGATACGGCAATGGTCGAGTCGATCATGGCCTATCCGGCGGCTACCGAGGGATCGGGTAATGCCATTCTGGAACCCGAGATATTGGCTGATGGGACCAAGG
>JABDOU010000339.1 GCA_013043085.1 Acidimicrobiia bacterium | reverse complement strand
TCCAGAGGTGGAATCGCCTCCATCCCACTGAACACCCGCACGAACCGTATGTGACCCAGCAGCTACATTCGTCACAGGGTCCTGTTGTTGCCGTCAGCGACTATATGTCCTCCGTTGCCGACCAGATTGCGCGGTGGGTTCCACGTCGCTACGTACCGCTAGGCACCGATGGTTTCGGAAGGAGCGACACCCGCGAAAACCTCCGGAAGTTTTTCGAAACGAACGCCGCCCATGTCGTCATTGCCGTACTGAGAGCGCTCGTCGACGATGGCGAGATCGACGGTCAGGTGGTGGCAGACGCCATTGCCCATTACAACGTGGATGCCGACGCAGGCGAGCCCTGGAATCGGTAGTTGAAACACCTCCTCGCGGGAGCGCTGGTGGTCATCGCGTCTGTTGCCGCCGGCTTGTTCTATCCCGTCTCATGGATCCGCGGCCCAATGCTCGATTCCGACCGTGCGGCAGTCGCGCTCGATGGACTCGAGCAGCAACCCGACGTTGCAACTGCACTTGGTACGGTGGCAGTCACCGAGACGCTCATGCGCGTGGATCTCGAGACGATTGCCCGTCCGATCATCGGAGATCTCTACGACATAGTCGGTGGCCAAGCCGAATCGTTTCTCACAGATACCGCCATCGGCGTTATCGCAAGCGGCCAGGTGGCTCCCCTGTGGCGAGTCCTTGCGGGCGAATCATTCGCTGAACTTTCGTCAGCTCTTGGCAACGTCACCGAACCAACCCGTCCGGTCGGCATCAACCTCACCAACGTCGCCGACGACCTTCTGACCGAGTTCGGTTTGCCGTCCGGTCTCGTTCCCACCGCCGATTGGAGACTCGAGCTACTGCAGGTGGACGACCTCGGCGGATTTCGCATGGTCGTGCAACCCGCAATTCAGTACGGCCCATGGCTTCCCTGGTTGTCGCTCGTCACTCTGTTCGCTGCCATGGCGGTTACCAGGTCGACGTTTAGGACGATCGGCTGGTGGCTCGTCGGAGCGGCCGCCGTGACCGTGGGATTCACACTCTGGGCACAACGACTCCTGAACGGTCGTTTGGCGGCCGTCGAGAACGTTCAAAACCGAAGAGCGTTTCAAGTTGTCGTCGACGCCCTCGTCGATGACGGTGTCACCTCGTCGATACTGGCAGGCACGATCCTCGGCGTCCTCGGCCTGGTGGTGGTGGTAATCGGGACGGCGTCTAGACGAAGTCGCGAATAGAGCCCCGCTCACGGCCGGCGTCCCAATCAGCCGATCGCTGTCCGACGTCAAGCACCCGATGATCGAGCCTTCTTCCGGCGGCGGGCCGTGGTCCGCGTCTCCCCCGGCATCATCCTCGTCTGCCTCTCAGAGAGTTTGATACCACCTGGCAATGGCCTCACCGATCGCTTCCGGCGAATCTTCTTGCACGAAGTGCGAACCGGCAACGGTTACCTCGATCTGGTTTGGCCAGGTACGACAAAACTCGCGCTGGTCGCCCGTGAGGATCGAACCAGGCTCGGCGTTGATGAAGAGCTTTGAGATTTCACTGGTCCGCAGCCATTCGCTGTACGTTGAGACGATCTCGTGTACGTCGTCCGGTTGGCCGTCAATTGGAATCTCGCGTGGCCACGTCAGGGTCGGTATTCGATGCTTCTCCTGTATAAACGGCCGGCGGTATTCGTCGTGCTCTTCTTGCGCCAGATCGCCTAGTACCGATGCAGGCAGAATGCGTTCTACAAAAACGTTCTTGCCCATGACCAACTCCTCCCCCGCCCCACTTCGCATGGCCTCGAAGACCGATCGCGCCGATTCCGGCCATTCACGCCATTGCAACGGTCTGACAATTGACTCCATGTAAGCCAGTCCCTTCACCGCCCCGGGATGTCGATACGCCCAGTCGAACCCCAACGCCGATCCCCAATCGTGGACGACGTACACCACATCTGTCTCCACGCCCACATGTGCCAAAAACGTGTCAAGGTAACGGCGGTGACCTACGAATCGATATTCGGCTGGATCGTCGGCCTTTTCCGAATCGCCCATCCCGATCAGATCCGGAGCGATGCACCTGGCCATGTCCGAGAGATGGGGGATGACATTCCGCCAGAGATAGGAAGACGTCGGATTGCCGTGCAGGAAGACGATGGGTTCCCCCGAGCCGACCTCGACATAGGCCATCTTCTTGCCAAGGACGTTCTCGTACTTCTTATTCACGTGCTTCTTATTCACGTGCTTCTTATTCACCTGCTTCTCATGCATCTGCTTCTTGTCCACGCCGTTTGACCATTTGGTTGTCAACCTACGAGACGAGCCGGCGGGCGCTGAGACGGAGCCAGTCGACCGCTCTCCGGTTGTGGTCGTCGTAGCCGGCCTCCACCAGGTCAATGAAACCCTGCACTCCTTGCTCCGCGAGATAGGGAACGTTCAGCCTGGCGAGTTCGAGGAACTCAATTACGAAGTCGATCACAGCCCTGCGAGCATCGGCCGCGAGTTCGTGAGCCTCGCAAAACAGATGAAAACGCTCGACGGGATCTACATGCCTCATCCCCTGGTTCAGATCGGCGGGCGGCACGAGCGGCACCCAATGTCGGGCCGCAACTGCGATGTCGAAGAGCCGATCCACCGGGCGGAGGTAGTCGAAATCGACCAACCCGACCACGTTCCCCCTTTCAAACACAACATTGGCAACGCAGATATCGTTGTGGCACACCAGCGATCCCCTCGAGCTGAGCGGAAAGTAGTTGCCGGCAGCCTGGTTCCATATGACCCCGGGCGGTACCGAAAAGGTGGCAGCAGCATCGTGAAGCTCTCGCTGCAAGACCGCGATCTCGACGAGCGTCCGATCCGTCGCTGCCCATGACGGCATCACTCCTTCCGGGCCGAACGCAGGATGAGCGGCCTCTCCAGGGATATAGCCGAGCACTTCGCGTCCGTCATCGTCGAAGCCAAGCGGCTCGGGAACCCTCTCCACTCCGGCTTCCCGAAGATGGCGCAGAAAAGCCTGCACGATCTCGCTCGAGGAATGTGGCGGTCGCCGTACGGTATCGCCGACCCGGACAACGGCCCCAACATTCGCCGTTCCACCCCGCAATGGAACATCGGTCATGATTCCATCCGCTCAGCTATCCGTCGATCATCCAGACCCGAGACGTCATAGGAGTTCCAGGTCTCAGAATGTGACGTCGACAGGCCCGGCTCGAGCCCGACGACGGGACCGAGCGTCTCGAGCTCCAGGAACAACTCGTTGCAATAGCATTGCCCCGCAGCCCCTTGATCGAGATAGGTGCCACTACCTTTCTGGCTCCGTTTGACGAAGAGCTCATCTTCAAAGCGATACGCCAGCCATCCTCCCGTCATGCCTACGCCGACCTTCGTAGGCCCGACCCTCTCAGCCGTGACGATGACTCGATTGCGTTCAAACCGGAGTTCACCGGGTTCTGTGTATGGCCAGACAACGATGCGGTCACTTGCCTGGAGTCCATGCGGATCCGACGGCGCCAGATCCAGAGTGAGATAGCCGAGGCCTCCTGGCAGCAGCTGGGGGATCGCCAACGGTGCGAGCTCGATCGGTTCATCACCGGCATTGGTAACCGCGTGTTCAACCACGAAACCAGCGTTACCCACTCGAATCCGAATGCTTTTGACAAGTCCAATGGCGTCTGCGGCGGCCACGAGGCCTATCCCGTCGTCATGTTCCACAACCACCGAGCCGGAGGCTTCCGCGGCATAGGTTGTGTCCGGGTTCTCCGGAGCGATCCAAAGACGGTGGCCACCCAAGATCGGATATGTCCCCGTACCCGACGAGACCGTCAGCTCCGGCAATTCGACAAACAGAGAGGGACCGTCGATTCTCCGAAAGCCAAAAACCCGAAGCGGTCCCTCCGTCGTGACGACCGCCGTGTATCGATCATTTGATACCGTTATCGCCGAACGCCCGAAGTGGACCGTGTCCTCGATCACGGCTAAGGAACCAGCACGACTTTGCCGGTTGTTTGCCGGCCTTCGAGGGCAGTGTGAGCCCGGGCGGCGTCTGCCAGCGGAAACTCGGCGCCGACCCGAACATCCAGTTTCCCATCACGGATCCACCCGAGGACGTCGTCGGCGCGTCGCCGCAGGTCCTGATCTGCAGCAATGTGATTGAACAGCGTTGGCCTCGTGAGGAAGAGACTCCCATTCTGCGCCAGCAGACCGGGATTGAATGGTTCCACGGGGCCTGAGGACTGGCCAAACAACACCATTGTGCCGCGCGCCTTGATGAGCTCGAGACCGGTGAGAAAGGTTGTAGCGCCAACCGAATCGTAGATCACATCGAACGGCCTGTCGACGCTCATGAGCTCACGGGCCGCCATTGCGAAATCGGTTTCGGTGTATCGAATCACAAGATCGGCTCCCGCTTCACGTGAGAGAGCCTCCTTCTCCTCGGTTGATACCGTCGTCACGACCGATGCGCCGGCCATCCTGGCAATCTGGGTCAGCAAGAGACCAACCCCGCCGGCGCCGGCGTGGATGAGGCAGGTATGCCCTGGTTCCAGAACAAATGTGTCTTTGGCCAGATAGTGAGCCGTCAGACCGGCAACCATGGCGGCCGTCGCAGCCGCAAAACTCACACCATCCGGCACCGCAATCGCGCGGTTGGCCTTGACCACGTGATGGCTCGTGTACGAGCCCGGTTCGCTTGGCCAGACGACACGATCACCAATCTCGAAGCCATCGACACCGTCGCCGATTGCCACGATCACTCCTGAGCCATCCAACCCGGGGGTATAGGGAAGATCTACCGGGTAAAGGCCAACCCGGTGATAGGTATCGATGTAGTTGAGGCCGGCAGCTCGCACTTCGACAAGCAACGTGCCCGGGCCCGCTCCCGGAATTGGCCCCGTCGAGAGCTCGAGAACATCAGGACCGCCGGTTGTTGAGAACGAGATAAAGGTACGCATCGACTCGATCGTAGCGTTACTTCAAGCGCTCCCGCATCACGTCGGTCAGATAGATGGGGCCGATGTGTGGTGCCCATGGGTCGGCGGGGCCATCGTTGAAACGAGAGGGCTGTGAAGCGGGCTTGCGGGCGGCGCGGACCTTTCCCGAGGCCGCTGACACCTTCTCTGTGGAGTCCTGCTTCTTGACTCCAGGACGCGCCTTGTCACTCCAACGTGAAAGTCGCGAGACAGGACATCCACCCCTGCACCGCGTGGGGATCCGCCCCCGTTTCTTGACCGATACGCTCCTGCCGCAGTAGATGCAGGTAACGGATTCGGGCCGCGAGACGATCACGACATCGCGACGCAGTTGCGTCAAGTCGATGAGCATGTCCGGTTTAGCCCGGCAAGTTCCGCAGTATGTCGGTGGAGGCGGTAGAGGCGTCACCTCGAACGTCTTCCCGCAATCCCAACAGGCTGCCCGCTCCTGTTTAGCCATACCATCAATGTATCGGCGTTGATGGAGGCGCATTGGTGGAGCGGGCAACTTTTCTCCAGAACGACATCTTCGAGTGGTTCGTAGTATCCGGGACATGTATCCGGAACCGACGGCCAGGAATCGCTTCGTCGTCGCCGCCCGTTTGTTGATACCCGCTGCGGTGTTGTTATGGCTGATCGAGGCTGTCGACGTCGTCTTGTTCTCGAGTCGGCTGGAGTCTCACGGGATCGAACCCCGCCAGGTCGATGGACTCCAAGGCATCCTGTTCTCCCCATTCCTCCACGACGACGTTGGCCATCTCGTAGCCAATACCGCGCCGTTCCTCGTACTCGGAGCTCTGGTGATGGCGTCGGGAATGAAAACCTTCTGGCAGGTGACGATCGGGGCGGCACTCATCGGGGGTAGCG
>JABDOU010000315.1 GCA_013043085.1 Acidimicrobiia bacterium | reverse complement strand
GAGGCATCCCGCCGGTGGTCGGCCGATGTGGGGCTTACCAAAAGGTCATCCGAAGAAAGGTGAAGGGACGCTTGATGCCGCGTTGCGAGAAACATCAGAAGAAACCGGGCTATCAGTCGAGCCTGTTCCAGGCACCGCTCCCCAGCTCATTACCTACTGGTTTGTCGACTCAGCCGGCGATCGAGTGCATAAGCGCGTCGAGTTCTATCACATGAAATCCACCGGAGGTGACATAACTGCCCATGACGGCGAGGTAGCGGAAGTGAGGTGGGTCACGTTGGATGAAGCTCTGGAACTGGTGACGTTCGAGAACGAGAGAACCATGCTGGCAGAGACATGCGGCTGACGGGCGAATGGCCCGGCCGCGTCCACATACGAACGCGCTGGGGATCGGCCGAAGGAAGGCCGAGGAATCATCTGACCGACGATGCCCTGTTGACGGTCGCACGTCAGGGCGAGCGGTTGATCCGCGCTGCTACACGATCCCTTCACGGGCTCGGCGCACCGTCGATATTCTCACCACCGGTGTCCTCTGCTTCGCTCAAACCGTGGCGCCAGGTCGATTATCGACCCTACGTTCGCTTTGTCGTGATGCGTGCTTCACTGGAGCGGGCGATTCCTCGGAGCTCGGCCGAGGTAACCGTTGCATCGGCATCCGACGAAATGGCCGCCGTGCTTGACGTGGATCAGTCGTCATTCTCAGATGAGTGGCAGTACGACGAAGACTGTCTTCTTGACGCGTTGTCTGCGACCGCAATCAACGATCTGCTCGTCTGTCGGGACAATGGCGGTATCGCAGGCTACGGCGTCATGGGCCTTGCAGGACCGCAGGGCTTCCTGCAGCGCATTGCCGTGAAGCCGGCATATCGGGGAAGCGGGATCGGCACCTCCCTCGTGCGGACCGGCATGCAATGGGCTAGAAATCGCGGAGCAAGGATGGTCGTGCTCAACACACGGATGGACAATGATCCCGCATCCAGGTTGTACAAAAGAGAAGGCTTTTCGGTGGACGCAGACTCGCTCGTCGTGCTGCGACACGATCGCAATCCCGGCGGCCTATAGCCTGACGATATGCTTCCGTCGCGGTACCGGACCGAAATCCGAACAGGACGCGACATCGACGTCGAGGTGTGGCTGGCAGCCGACCAGACGCTCGACCGGCCGGTTTTGATCCGCCAACTCGACCCGACCGCGTCGAGCCACCGGCGCCATGAGTTCCTTCGCTCGGTTCGCCAGGCGGCGTCGATTTCGCATACACACCTGATCGATGTCTACGCCGCAGATCAGGCAAACGACATTGCCTACGCAGTGTTGGAGTGGTCCGGGGGCATGACGATTGCCGATCGTCTAGAAGCACGGATCCCGATGGACAATAAGGAGTTCTTGCCAAACGCTGCAGGTTTGGCGGAAGCTCTCGATGCCCTCCATGAGAAGGGGTACGTTCACGGCGGTGTTGACACGACATCGATCTTCTACGCGACAGCCCACCCTGCCAAGCTTGGATGTTTTGGGCGTCCCGCAGCCGGGGTGACCCCCCGCGATGATGTCGTGGCTCTGGCAGGTGTACTCCAGGCTGCAGCGGGGGACGCAGGTTCATGGGATGACGACATAGGCCCGCACATATCTGCGATCCTCGATGGCGCCCGAGCGGGCGAGATGTCTGCATTCGAATTGGCCGAGGCTCTGCATACGGCACCGGGACCGAGTCCCTCACCGC
Source organism: Acidimicrobiia bacterium (assembly GCA_013043085.1). Classification (GTDB taxonomy): domain Bacteria; phylum Actinomycetota; class Acidimicrobiia; order Spongiisociales; family SHLN01; genus JABDOU01. Next base: position 556 of record JABDOU010000315.1, on the reverse strand, counting down.
CCCCGGCCCAGAACTGGACGTGGCGCTGGATTGGACCGGGCGGAATACTGGTTGCGGTCGCAGTTGCGGCAGGCATTTTGGCTCTACTCACCCAGCGCGGCGACGAGTCTCCATTCCGAGTCCCGGAAACTTCCACAACTATTACCACAATTCAACAGACGACCACTACTCCCCCGATTGTGGGCCAGGAAGTAGCGGTAACCGAAGTATCGGTATACGATCCGCTCGGGGACGGTGCGGAATTCGATCAGCGTCTACCTCAGTTGATCGACGACGATCTCGGCACCGGGTGGCGAACGGAAAGATACTTCAACCCCCTCAGCAGGATCAAAGCCGGTGTCGGCATTGTCCTCGGTGTAAACGGCAACCCGTCGATCGTGTCCATCGTCGGGTCACCGGGAACATCCACTCAGATGCGGTGGACGCCCACGGCTATTGCGCCGGAGTCGCCAGATGATTGGGAGATTGTTGCCGAGGTTGTGCTTTCCGAAGGGGAGAATAGAGTTGACCTCGGCGATCGCGAAGGGGGTCTATGGCTTCTGTGGATAACCGAGGT
>JABDOU010000294.1 GCA_013043085.1 Acidimicrobiia bacterium | reverse complement strand
GGTCGTGACCGACGATGGATCCCCCAACATGGATGACCGAGAAACCATCACCGTCACGGTCAATGAGGTGAATGTGGCGCCGGTGGCTGATCCTATCGGCGATCAAACAGTCAACGAAGAGAACGATATCACCGTGACGGCAACCGCTGTCGATACAGCAGGCGATGGGCTGACGTGGTCGCTGGATTCTGGTCCGGGAAGCGTGGATGCGGTCGGTAACTATTCGTGGGCGACCACCGAAGTTGATGGACCGGGCACCTATACGGTGGTGCTGCGAGTGACCGACGAGGGGCCTCCAAATCTGTTTGATACCGTCAGTTTTGGCGTCACAGTGAATGAGGTCAATCAGGCTCCTATAGCCGTCGATCCCGGTCCCCAGTCAGTCGAAGAGGGAGTCGAACTTAACGTCATCCTGGTGGCCACCGACGCCGATCTCCCGGAGAACCAGCTGACGTGGTCAGCGGTGGATCTGCCTCCCGGGCTCATCATTGATGCCGCGACCGGCGTCGTCAGCGGTGTGGTCGGTCTCGGCGGTTTGGAAGCAACGTTCGACAGTGTGATAACTGTCGTTGATAACGGCAGCCCTGTTGCCTCCAGTTCTCTGGATCTGTCCTGGACCGTCACGGGGAACGTTCCCCCGGTCGCGGCCGATGATTCCTATCAGACCGACAGGGGAGGGCAGCTGTCCGTTTCAGCGCCAGGTCTGCTCGCCAACGACACCGACCTCGACGGGGATACATTGAACGCCTCGGTCAGGGTGAGCCCATTGTTCGGGACGCTCGGTCTCGCCGCTGACGGCTCGTTTGTCTACACCCACAATGGCGGGACTGGCAAAGAAGACGTCTTTGTCTACGAGGTCTCGGACGGCCGCGGCGGCTCCAGCATGGCAACGGTTCTGATCTCCATCGTCAACCGACCACCGGTGACGAGTCCAGATTTACTAGCCATTTCTGAGGACGGCTCTGGAGTTGTTGCACCGCTTCTCAACGACAGCGACCCCGACGGTGACGGACTCGTTCTCGTTGATGTCTCGCAACCCGATGTCGGCTCGTTAGAAACTCTCGCGGACGGCGAAGTGAGGTATACGCCGCCGCCCAACTACAACGGAGAGTTCACCATCGGCTATTCGGTCTCGGACGGAAACGGCGGAACTGCCACAGGTACCATCACCATCCGGGTGATAGCGGTCAACGACGAGCCAACAGCTTCGGATGACTTCGTTACAGCCGATGCGTATCTGCCTGCGACAGTATCAATCCTCACCAATGACGGAGATGTTGACGGTGACGACTTGATGATCAGCAGAATTGAAGGCGAACCGGTTGGAACTGTCACGATCAACGGTGACAACACCATCACCTATGTTCCCAGGCCTGGCTGGGTGGGATTGGATACGTTCAGCTACGTTGTCGTTGACAGCAGTGGTGCGGCATCGTCCGCAACCGTGACAATCTCGATCCCCGCTGCGTTGCTCGCAGCTGCCAACGAGTTGACCGAACGGCTGGGCACGGCCGTCCTGCCCTTTGAGGCCCCGAAGCCGGATCTGATCGAAACACCGGAACTCGTGGGCTTCACGTCCGGCATCACCCTCATTTCCAAGGCGTTCTTCCAGAGCCTCGGCGCGCTCGGCTTGCCGCTTGCCTTCCTTGGCTTTGGCGTCGGAGTGGTCGTCGTTCTGGGAGCCTTTACGGAAGTGCCCCTATTGCTCATACGCCGCAACCGGCGCTTCTATTCGGTGGTTCGGCTCGATCGTGGCCGGCGCTTGTCTGTGGTCGCCGACCCCGAACAACCGGGGCTCCCGATCTACCTGTACGAAGCGACTGCCGCCGGCGTTCGATCGCTCGATCGACCGAAGATGTTCGGTGATCTGAGCTGGACACCGGTCGAATCACCGGCAGGTGATGGCTGGGTGGAGAGCCGGTATCTCACCGAGACTGTCGACCTCGAGTTTTTCCTAGAGGACTCACAGGCCGTCAGCATTGCTTCGAGTTTCGTGGAGGCCCTCCGTACGGGCGGCGATATCGAACGCTATGTTACCGATTCGGGTCTCTCCATTGCCCTCACCAATCATCCAGTATTCGTACCGGCCGAAGAAGTGAGCGAAGCGATGGAACACATGTCGCGATCCGACGGCCATCAAGGTACGGCGTCGCCCGGGCAGGTCGCTTTCATCGATGCTTTGGCGCACCTGCGCGAGGCCGTTGCTGCGACTCCGAACGTCGATGCGCGGATCAGCCATTCGAAACGCTCACTTATTCCGGTCGAGGTCCTCAACTATCAGTATCTCGTTCTCGACTCCCAGGGCGAGAACTCCTGGCTGCTGTACCTTGAATACCGGCGCGGCAAGCCGTTCATCGCGGGTTTCGGACTCGACGTCTAACGAACCGGACTGGTCCTCGACACGACAGCCGTATCAATACGGCCAAGGCTCCGTGCCACCGTGAAAGAACTCGGACAGGGGATTGATGATGCCGCTCAAAACCTGCGACACCCACGAATCGGACCGTCGAGAATCGCGGCTGTTTGGCGATGAACCCTTACGAGGCGACGCATAGTCTTCGACGATGGACTTGATCGAAGAGGGATACGAACAGTCACTCGCTTTGATGCGACGGGCGGCCCAGCAGGATGGGTTTTCGGCATCTCCCGGTCTTGATCACTATCAGGGTATTTGGTCGCGTGACGCCGCTATCACGTGTCTGGGCGCCTCGCGGACAGGCGATGAACAGCTCGTCGGCACGGTGGCTCGCACGCTCAGGGGTATGGCAGACCGGATGTCAGGCGCCGGACAGATTCCGGCTGTGTACTGGCGTGAACCCGGGTATTGGGACTGGGGTGACGCCGGTTGTGTCGATGCCAATGCATGGTTCGTGATCGCTCTGGCGGACTATCTGGATGCGACCGGCGATGTCGACACGGCCAGGGGCCTCTGGTCCCCGGTTGCGCGAGTTGTCGAATGGCTGGGTCGCCAGGACGCCAACAATTTCGGCCTGATTGATTCGGGTCGTGCGACCGATTGGATGGATTCGTCGTTGAGTCGATCTGGCAAAGTGCTTCAGGTCAATGTTCTCTACTACTGGTGCATCGTGCGTGCCGGCGAGATCGCGAGGGCACTTGGTGAGCGTGAGCCCCTTGATCCGGAGGGCGTACGGGAACGCATCAACACTGTGTTCTGGCCGTCAACCGACCGGCCGTTGGTATCTGTGCTGGATCACGTCGATTACCCGACGCAGCCGACCCGACTGCCGCACCCCACCGCTGAGGCCGGTTTTCGGGAAGCGATTCGAGACGACCGCGGCTTCTACCTGGCGAGCGTCGAGTACGGCAGGTGGGTTGATGTCTGCGATGTTCAGGCGAACCTGCTGGCAATCGTCTCGGGCGTGGCAGTCGGGGTACGTGCGGAATTGATACTCGACTACCTGGCCGCCGAAGGAGTCGCCGACCCTTTTCCCAGCAAGACCTTCCCACGACCCATCGAACCGGATGCGGATCCCTGGGGTCTGTTCGATCCAGAGTCGGATCGGCTTCAGGATCCGAGATGGCGCAATCCTCCAGGCTCCTATCACAATGGAGCCGTTTGGCCATACATCGGAGGATTTCATATTGCAGCTCTGGCGAAGGTCGGCCGAACCGACGAAGCGCGCCAGATGCTCGTGCATCTGGCACAGGCCAACCGGATCGCATTAAACGGGAACTGGGGCTTTCACGAGTGGCTGCGTGATGAGACCGGCGAACCTTCGGGAGCTCCCGATCAGGCTTGGAACGCCGGCACGTATGCAATGGCGTATCAGCTCTTGCAGGATGGGTGAAAAACAGTACGGCCGCCCCCCTTACGGCCGTACTGATCCGCCCCTGTGCTATTCGACCCGAGCTGCGACCCGTCGCTGGGCCGGGTGGATCGACGGACCTGAATCGGTAGCGATGAGGTGATAGCCGGCCCAGATCAACGAGAGACCGATGAGTTCTGTCACGAACAGCACCTCGACGTATCCGGCCCTTGTGAAAGCGCCACCGATTCCCGGTAGGAGTCCTCCGATGGCGATGAGAATATTGCCCCATTTCCTGCGAGCCAGAGCTCCGCTTTTGCCCCGATACTTGATAGCCGAATACACGGCACCACCGACAAGGTATATCAATGCGTAGGTATTGATCAGAGGAGAGAAAAGTCTCACCCAGGTCCATTCGATGACCTCGGCCGATAGCCGATCGTCGACGAGCTCGAGTTTGAGCGGAGTGACGATCGCAAAAACAGCTGCCACCGAGATGTAGCCCATCAACCAGCGGGCAAGCCGGTCTGCGGTCCTCGGTTTCAGGAGAAGGTAGACGGTGCCCTGTGCCAACGGGGCGCCACCCAATAGTGCTCCGGCGATATACCACGATCTAAAGATGGGTTCGTGCCAACCGAACAGGGTGGTGAGCGCCTCGGT
>JABDOU010000268.1 GCA_013043085.1 Acidimicrobiia bacterium | reverse complement strand
CGAGATCATCGTCAACAACGAGAAGCGGATGTTGCAGGAGGCCGTGGATGCCTTGTTCGACAACGGTCGTCGTGGCCGTGCGGTGACCGGACCGGGCAACCGCCCGCTCAAGTCACTGTCGGACATGCTGAAGGGCAAGCAGGGACGGTTCCGTCAGAACTTGCTCGGAAAGCGCGTCGACTACTCGGGTCGATCCGTCATCGTTGTGGGCCCCCAGTTGCGGCTCCACCAGTGCGGACTTCCCAAGAAGATGGCACTCGAGCTGTTCAAGCCGTTCGTCATGAAGCGATTGGTCGATCTGGAGCTCGCGCAGAACATCAAATCTGCCAAGCGGATGGTCGAGCGGTCTCGCGCGCAGGTATGGGACGTGCTTGCCGAGGTCATCCAGGAGCACCCGGTGTTCCTGAACCGGGCACCGACGCTCCACCGCTTGGGAATTCAGGCGTTCGAGCCGGTTCTTGTTGAAGGCAAAGCAATACAGATTCACCCTCTGGTGTGTGAGGCCTTCAACGCCGACTTTGACGGCGATCAGATGGCAGTCCATCTTCCGCTGAGTGCCGAAGCTCAGGCCGAAGCTCGCATCTTGATGCTGTCGACCAACAACGTTCGCTCACCGGCCTCGGGACGTCCGATCGTGACGCCCTCCCAGGACATGGTCATCGGAATGTTCTATCTCTCTGAGATAGTCGAAGACGCCAAAGGGGCCGGGCGCGCCTTTGTCAATCTCGACGAAGCCATGATGGCCTATGACCAGGACGAGCTTTCGCTGCATGCTCCGATCAAAATCCGTGTCGGTCATCTCGCAGGTGACCCTTCGATTCACGCCGAGCTGAAGCGTGCGATCGGCAACTTGATCGCAGACGAGGCGGTCGACGGCGAAGGTTTGACGGAGACAACGCTCGGTCGCGCATTGCTCAACACGGCCTTTCCCGACGGCTTTCCATATATCAACGAGCGCGTGCTGAAGTCCGATATCAAGACGTTGATCGAAGAAGTGATCGATCGTTTCAAGAAAGTCGAGGTCGAAGAGACCCTCGACCGAATCAAGACGCTCGGCTTTCGATATGCGACGCAGTCCGGTTTGACGATCGCTCTCGATGATGTCAAGACGCCCCCGTCCAAGCGAGAGATTTTGGCGGCCTTTGAGGAGCGCGCCGAGAACGTCGAACAGTTGTTCCAGCAAGGTGTCATCACCGACGACGAACGTCGTCAGGAGTTGATCGAGATCTGGACCGAGGCGACGGATCAAGTGAAAGACGCCATGGAGATCACCATGATGTCGGATCAGTTCAACCCGATCGCCATGATGATCCGTTCGGGAGCTCGCGGAAACATCATGCAGGTGCGTCAGATCGCAGGCATGCGTGGCCTCGTGGCCAATCCGAAGGGTGACATCATCCCGCGTCCGATCATCTCGAACTTCCGTGAAGGATTGTCGGTGCTCGAGTACTTCATCTCGACGCACGGCGCCCGTAAGGGTTTGGCCGATACGGCTCTCCGAACGGCGGACTCCGGGTATCTCACGAGGCGCCTCGTTGACGTTTCGCAAGAGGTCATCGTGCACACGGACGAGACGGACGACACCGGCATCATGATTCCGATTCGCGAAAACGGCGAATCGATCCGGTATCTCCGGAGCCGTGTCTACGGTCGAATCCTCGCCGAGGACGTGAAGGTCGGCCGCTCGCTCCTCGAGAAGCCAGATGGGACAAAGCTTCGCGAAGGCGAGATGATCGACAAAGATGCGATGATCGTGCTTGCGGCAACTCCCGAGATTGAAGAGGTTCGGGTCCGTTCGCCGCTGACTGACCAGTCCCGCTACGGCATCAGCTCGCATAGCTACGGACTCAACCTGGCAACAGGTGAAGCCGTCGAGTCGGGCGCTGCGGTTGGCATCATGGCCGCCCAGTCGATTGGTGAGCCGGGAACCCAGCTCACCATGCGTACCTTCCACACGGGTGGTGTGGCAGGTGAGGACATCACTCACGGTCTGCCTCGCGTGGTCGAGCTGTTCGAAGCTCGCACACCAAAGGGCAAGGCGGTCCTGACCGAGATCGGCGGTGCTATCGACGTAGTTGAGAACGAGTCCGGTGGTCGGTCGATCCTGGTCGTCGGCAAGGACGAAGAGGTGGAGTATCCGCTTCCCCGTCGTGCCCGGCTGAGGGTCGCAAAGGGCGATATCGTCGAAGCCGGCGCTCAACTGACCGAGGGTCCACTCGATCCCAAAGAGGTGCTCGAGATCCAGGGTGTTCGGGCAGCTCAGATGTACTTGGTCGAACAGGTACAGGAGGTCTATCGCTCACAGGGTGTCGACATTCATGACAAGCACATCGAGGTGATTGTTCGCCAGATGCTGCGCAAGGTTCGTGTTGTGCGCGCAAACGACTCCGAGTTCCTCCCTGCTCAGCTGGTTGACCAGCAAGAGTTCCGGGACGTGAACAAGCGGTTGGTCGAAGCAGGCAAGCAGCCCGCCGAAGGTCGCCCGGAGCTGATGGGTATCACCAAGGCATCACTCGCCACCGACTCGTGGCTCTCGGCAGCGTCTTTCCAGGAGACCACCCGGGTGTTGACCGAGGCCGCTCTGCAGGGCAACTCGGACTTCCTCCGGGGGCTGAAGGAAAACGTGATTATCGGCAAGTTGATTCCTGCCGGAACGGGCGCCACGATGTACCAGAAGGTGCAGCCGAACCTGTCGGACGCGACCGTCATGAGCGCCATGGAGATCTTTGGCGAATCGGCCGAAGGTGCCGGAGCTGACGAGCTTCCTGTCAACCCGGCCGAATGGCTCGCATCACTCGGCACCACCCCGTCGGACGAGTAGCGGTTCAAGAGAGCACAGCAGAAAAACCCCGGGTTATCCGCCCGGGGTTTTCTGTATCCGGGCTTCAGAAGCAGTCCGGCCCCCATACCGATACCACAACGCCCTCACCGGTTGCGGTCGTTCCGAACATGTTCCACAGTGGAAAGTCGGGGTCTGGCTCGTTGGTGTCGGAAGCGGTGGCAGTCACGGTCCGGTCGAGATACGTAACGCGGTCTCCGTCGATGCGGACCTGGCCGAACAGATCATCTTCGGCCACGACGGTTAGGGTGCCGTTGCCGAGAGAGCATTCGGTTACGGTCGCTACAACCGGAGCTTCGCCCCTGGTGGTGATGACTACATGCTCGGTGGTTTCGAGGTCGATGGTCAGCGGCCGTGTCTCGTCTTCCTTGCCTCCCCACGCGCCCTCGTACGTCGCAGCGGTAAGCGTGATCGTATCGCGATCAACCCATTCGAATCCGTAGGCCGCCTCCAGCGCCAGGTAGGTCTCCTCAATGTTTGAGAAGCGTCCATCGACGGATACGTCGGCATGGTAGAGCGAGCCCAGGAACCCCTCACAGCCGGTGACGATCAGGATGCGCCCATTGGGCCCCGGATATATCGTTCCGGCTTCGGGAAGTTCTGAGACGAGCTCGGCGGTTCCGTCGTCTCGCTGGATCCAGAGCCTGGTTTGGGGAAAGCCCTCACATCCAAGATTCTCGGGATCGGGGTCCTCGGCGTAGAAAAGCGTGTAGCCATCGCCTGCAAAGGCCGGGAACTCTCGCATGGCATCGGTCACCACAATCGTTGGGCGGGGTGCCTCCGTGGTCGTTGTCGTCGATGACGTCGACGTGGTCGACGATGTTGTCGATGAACTCGTTGTGGAACCCAATGTCGTCGAAGTGGACTCGACAGTCGTAGACGTTGAGCTTTCGTCCACGGTGTGGTCGGCGCCTCCAC
>JABDOU010000253.1 GCA_013043085.1 Acidimicrobiia bacterium | reverse complement strand
GTCTTCACAGCCGACCACGGCGACATGCTCGGCGAGAGAGGTCTCTGGTTCAAGATGAGCTGGTTTGAGCACTCGGCACGAGTTCCGTTGATCGTGACCGGCCCCGGGGTAGCGCAAGGACGATCATCCTCGGCGGTTTCACTCGTCGACCTGCTACCTACCTTTGTGGACGTAGCCGGTGCCAATCCATACGAGGTCATAGCCACCCCGTTCGAGGGAGCAAGCCTTCGTCCGTTCTTCCATCAGGAACGCGGCAGGGACGAAGCACTGGGGGAGTACTTCGCGGAGGCAACCTCTCATCCATCGTTCATGATCGTCAGGAACGGCCTCAAGTTCATCGCGACAGAGGGTGATCCGGATCAACTATTCGACATCGCAGCCGATCCCCGTGAGACGAACAATCTTGCAAACGATCCGACGTATCAGGAGGTCGTACATGCAAGACGAGCAGAGGTTCGAGATGGGTATGACCACGAGACTCTGCGCCGACGGGTCATGGAGAGCCAGGCCAGGAGGCACTACCTGGCACCGGTCATGCAGGACGTCACCTGGGATTTCGAACCGCCCTATCGCTCGTCCGACAAGTACATCAGGAACACAATGCCGATCTACGAGCTGGAGCGCAGATCGCGCTTTCCACGTGACACCTGAGTCGCTCGCAGGGACCTACCGCCTGGTCGGATGGATTGCCGAAGGCGACCAGGGACGGTGGGAACCATTTGGTGCGGGAGCTCGAGGCCTGATCACCTATACGGCTGATGGAAGAATGATCGGTATGTTGTCCAGAGCCGATCGTGCTCTCGCAGATGCGCCAAATCTGCCGGCTGCTCTCGTCGAGGAACAGGCCCGGATGGCGGCCGGGTACCTCGCGTATGCAGGGGGGTACACATTGGACGGCATGACGGTGACGCATCATGTCGAGATGAGTCTGTTTCCGAACTGGATCGGTACCGATCAGGTGCGTATCGTCGCGATTCTCGAAAACGGCGATCTCGAATTGAGCACTCCACCTGAGACAAGTCGCTCAGGCCAAACGGTCGTCAATCGGCTTCGCTGGAGGCGACACGAGTCCTGGTGATTCAGTATTCGGGCCGTTGTCGCATGCGTTTTGTTTCGCCTCGCCTGCGCTTGTCCTCCCTACGTTTTTCTCGCGCCGACCGGCTCGGCTTCGTGGACCGACGTATCTTGTCGGGACGTAACGCTTCGACAACGATCGCCGCCAGGCGATCACGGGCCTCCAGCCGGTTGCGATGCTGTGATCGGGACCGGTCGGACGTGATCCTCAGAACACCGCCACCTGCCCTTGCGCCCGCCTTCCGTTTGATCCTGGTTTTCTCTGCGAGGCTGAGCGTCCGGGAATGCTGATAATTCCACCTCAGCTCAACGCGGGTGGCCGACCGGTTTGCATGTTGACCGCCGGGTCCGCCGGAGGTCGAAAACTCCCATTCGAGTTCATCTTCGGGAATTATGAAGTGACCGGGAATATCAATGCCGTCCATGCCGAGCTTTCTACTGCTGGAGCCGGGCCGCCAGAGCAGCTGCCTCGGACCGGCGTTTCATGCCGAGCTTATGAAGCATGTTGGATACATAATTCTTCACGGTCTTCTCCGCAAGCGACATCTCGTCTGCGATCTCCCGGTTTGTCAGGCCCGTTGCAATCAGATCAAGAACTCTTCTTTCCTGAGGAGACAGGAGCTCCAACTGACCGTCTCCCGTGTCGCCCGACTCGTAGCGGTCGAGTGCCGCTTGAGCCTCCGGATCGATGTGCCGAACCCCTGAAGCCGCTGACGTGATTGCCTGCCCGAGGCGAGCGGTGTCCGTGCTCTTCAACACATAGCCGAGGGCGCCGGCATCGAGTGCATCGCGCAAGCTCTTCGGATCTGCGAACGAGGTGTGGATCACACATGCCTCAACGAGGGCTGAAGAAAGCAGCGTCCTGCATACGTCGGTCCCGTGACCATCCGGAAGCCGCAGATCCACGACAGCCACAGTGGCTCCGGCCGTCCTGGCAACGTCTATAGCTTCCGAGGCGGAACTCGCCTCGCCCACGACCTCGACCATGTCGTGCGACGAAAGATGGTGGATCACGCCTGCGCGGACGATGGCATGGTCGTCAACGACGAGAACACGAATCATGCAGGCATGTTAGGTGACGGCCTGTTGGGGCGGCCTTACGGTGAATCGGCGCCGCTACCAGGTCTCCGGTTCCGTCTGGTGTGCGCTGAACACACGTACAGCGAACGTGGCTGCCTCTGATCTGCTCCGCAGATCTAGCTTGCGCAGCAAGTTCGAAACGTAGTTCTTGACAGTCTTTTCGGCCAGGTATACCTCGTCGGCGATTTGCCGATTGCTCAGCCCTTGCCCAAGCAATTCGAGTACCCGTCGCTCCCGTTCGGACAAATCGACCAGTTCGGACGGCCCTTCGCCATCGTGACGGATGGAATGAAACAAGTTCGACGTCAGCGCGGGATCCAGAACTTCCTCGCCTGCATATACCCGGCGTACTGCGTCAATGATCACGTGGGAGTCCAGGGCCTTCAGCAAAAAGCCGGAGCTGCCGGCCTTGATCGCACGCTGCAGGGCTTCCTCGTCGGCATGTGAAGAGAGCATGACGACCTTCACTTCAGGAAATCGAGCGAGAATGTCGCTACATACCAGGCTTCCGGCGACATCGGGAAGGCGTTCGTCGAGAATCACGACGTCCGGAGAGTCGTAGCCGATTCGGCGTATGGCGTCCGCACCGGTGCCGGCTTCTCCGACCACCTCCATGTCGTCTTGCATATTCAGGATCGACGCGAGACCTTCCCTGACTACTTGATGGTCATCTACAAGCAGCAGCCGCATGGCGTTACGAATCCTTTCGCTGGAGCTCAAAGCCGAAACGGCATTCACGTAGGCTTTTGAAATGGCCACGACGCTCAATCCCGACCGGCTCGGAGAACTCTTTGTCGCCGCCGCCGACGTCGGGGGTCAGACCGATCTGCGACAAGTCCTGCTCTCCGTCGTGCAGACGGCGATGCAGGCAACGGGCGCGAAATATGGGGCGTTGGGCGTCCTGGACACGGATGGCAGTCTCGACGAGTTCCTCCACGTAGGTCTCGATGACGAGACCGTTGCGCGCATCGGTCCGCCTCCGACAGGAAACAGCTTGCTCGGCACGGTCAGTCGCGGGAGCACGATCCGGGTGTCCCGCATCTCCGACCATCCCGATTCGGTCGGATTCCCGGATCATCATCCTCCGATGGACGCCTTCCTCGGAGTCCCGCTCCGAACGGGCGATCAGTTGTTTGGAAATCTCTACCTGACCGAAAAAGAAGGGGGTTTTACCGAGGAAGATCAGGTGGCTGCGGAAACGCTCGCGCTGATCGGAGGCACCGCTGTCGTCAGCAATCTCTTGCACGCTCGGCTCAACCAGACCGCTTTGTTCGATGACCGTGAACGAATCGCCCGCGATGTTCATGACGCCGTCATCCAGGATCTGTTTGCGGTCGGCCTTTCACTCGAGGGCGCGTCCCAGCGGATAGACGATGACGCCGCCCGCGAGACTGTCTCCAACGCAATCCAACGACTCGATGAATGCATTACATCGTTGCGACATGTGATCTTTGACCTCACGCGGCAGAGTTCGGGCGAGAGATCCGTGGTGACGGAAGTATCCGAGCTCGTGCAAGAACTGGCAGAATCGTACGGACGGCAGGTCGACCTCACGGTGAGCGGCGTGTTCGGCGACATTGCTGATTCGGTGGCCGATGCGATGATGCACGTGATCAAAGAGGCGACGTCCAATGCGCTTCGGCATAGCGGAGCATCGACGGTGTCCGTGGCAGTAGCGGGTGGTGCGGTGGACTTTCGCGTAGCTGTACAGGACGAAGGATCCGGGTTTGACCAAACACAGCTGACCCCCGGCCTTGGTCTCAAGAATATCAAGCGACGCGTCTCCGACCTGGGCGGTACGGTCGAAATCACGTCCCATTCGGGTGTCGGAACCCTTGTCACAATCAGCCTTCCGAGGCGGGTCTAGTCACGCATCCGCAACCTTTGACGCATCGAACACCGACCAAAGAACATCCTTGATGCTCGCCATGCCAATCAATTCTCCGTTGTCCATGACCGGAAGATGTCGGTACCCGGCGGTGAGCAGCCAGCTCGCAGCTTCTTCAACGTTCACGTCGGCGCCGATGGTGTCGGGGTCGGTTGTCATCCACTCGCGTACCGTCGTCGTTTGAAGGGTGGCATGCTGGGCAACGGCCCGCAGTATGTCCCGCTCTGTGATCACGCCGATCAGTTCGCCTTTTTCTGTGACGGCCAACGCACCGATCTTCTGCTCACTCATCTCCTCTGCCGCCTGGGTCATCGTGAGATCGGGACCGCACAGGAAGGCAGATCCGCCTACCAGCTCACGTATTTTCATTTTCGCTCCCTTCTCATAGGTCATGCCTTAAGCATCTCGTACTGACGCTACCCGCCCCAGGGCCATCAGGCACTCGCAACCGGGCCTCTACCGGGTCCGGACTAGCTCTTGGCTATGTGCACATCGCATGATGCGAGATGCAGCACACGGTGCGAGGTCGAACCGAGGATGAGCGACTTGAAGCTGGACATTCCCCTCGACCCGACGACGATCATGTCAGCGCCGATCTTCGATGCGTACTCCACCATCGCATCAGCCGGATTGCCGCTCAGTGTCTCGCGGGTGACGGTAGCGGAGGTCGAGGCCAGATGCCCTTCGACCAATGCCCAGGTCGCCGACGCCCCTTCATCTTCAATCTGGGCGAAATCGACGGCCGGCACAGGAGCTGACATGTACAACGCTGCTGGGATGTGTTTCACATGCACCACGTGCAAATCCATCTTGAGAGCTTCAGCGAGCTGAATTGCCCGCTCTAAAGCGACCTCCGAATGGGGAGCGTTCTCGATACCGACCACGATGCTCATACTGCCTCCTGTCGTATCTTTGTCCTGCTTCAAGGGTACGCGAAGTAGGCGGCGGAGATAGGGCACGTTGGCTCGAAGCCGGTGACCTACGGCAGCTCTCATGTGCCACCTGATCTGCGACCATGCGAGAGTGAACACAGAGACCACGGGCCGAACCGAGCTCACTCGTGAGTTGTCTTTGTCGATGTTGATCCTCTACGGACTCGGCACGACAATTGGCGCAGGCATCTATGCCCTGACGGGGGAGGTTGCCGGTGCCGCCGGCCTCCATGCCCCGATCAGTTTCCTGGTGGCAGCCTTGCTGGCGGGCATTACCGGACTCGCTTTTGCCGAACTGGCAGGTCGCCTCCCACGGGCGGCTGGAGAAGCCGTATTCGTGGATCACGCATTCGGGCGGAAAACGCTGACCCGAATCATCGGACTATCGGTCGTGCTTGTCGGATTGATCGCCGGAGCGGCAATCACCACTGCATTCGCCGGCTACCTCGGGGAGCTCTTTCAGGTACCGGATGCGCTTGCCATGATCGGTCTGATTGTTTCCCTCGGAGTAGTTTCGGCGACGGGAGCACGATCGTCCGTACTCGTGGCGGCCCTATTCACTGTTGTCGAAGTAATAGGACTGTCTCTGATCGTCGTGTATGGCGTTGGTAGCGCCGACTTCGGTCTGGTCGGGACCATGTTCACGCCAGATCTTGACGCCGGTGTTTGGTTCGGCATCCTGGGAGGGGCCTTTGTGGCCTTCTTCGCCTTCCTCGGATTCGAGGACATCGATGCGATGGCCGAAGAGACCCGGGATCCGACCAGGGTCTTGCCGAAGGCGATTCTCGGAACGCTTGCGATATCGACGGTCTTCTACGTGGTGGTGGTGGGTGTGGCGGTACTCGTTGTCGATCCATCAGTGCTCGGTCGTAGCGATGCGCCGCTGGTTCTCGTCTTCGACACAGCTGGCGGATCAGCAGACCTCATGGCCGCTCTCGGGACTCTTGCCATGATCAACGGAGTCCTCGTCCAATTGATCATGGTTTCGCGTGTGTTGTACGGCATGGGCCGTCTGGGGAGCCTCCCCGGATTTCTGGGAGTCGTTGAGCCGCGCACCGGAATCCCGATGACTTCGACGCTCATCGCCGTCGCTTCGATGCTGGCTCTGGCGCTTGCATTTGATCTCGGCGTTCTGGCCCGGCTCACATCGTTGTTGACGATCGGCGTCTTTACAGCGGTCAACGTGTCGTTGGTCAGAATCAAGGATCGCGACGGCCCGCCTACTGGGTTCCAGATTCCCCGATGGACTCCCATACTTGGCGCAGCTGTTTCGGCACTTCTCCTTTTAGGTGAGCTATTGCGTCAGATCACAGTCTGATCGAACTCTCACGTGACCTCGAACAAACCCGCCGCTCCCATGCCGCCACCCACGCACATGGTCACGATGCCATAGCGGCCACCGGTTCGCTTCAGATGCCGCAACAG
>JABDOU010000229.1 GCA_013043085.1 Acidimicrobiia bacterium | reverse complement strand
TCTCCGCTTTCGACCATGGACCAGTCCGCCGTAGCCGCGAAGTGGCCGGCGCTGGTCGACCGCGTCCGGCAGGCCGTTGGGCCGCGACGCTTTGCAATTCTGCGAGAGGCCAAACCGGCTGCCGTCGACGGCGGGGTTCTCGGATTGCTGATTCCGTCTCATCTCACGTTTCATATCGAAGCGCTCGAAGCAGACGAAGCGCTGCGAATGATCGTTGGCACGGCGGCTTCCGATATTCTTGGTGGAGGGGTCGAGATCGCCTACATCGCACAGGAGTCCGGCCGGTCCGTAACTCCTATTCAGGAAGAGGTTGTTCTCGACAAAGACAATCTCGTCGAGGCCGACGATGCCGACGCAGCAGACATGATCATCGAAGAATTTGGCGCGGAAGTCGTCGACGACGATGACGTGAAGCGACCCTAGAGCTGTTGCCGGCCGATCAATGCTCTACCCAATGTGATCTCATCGGCGTAGTCGAGGTCTCCACCAACCGGTAGCCCCGATGCGAGCTTGGACACCTTTACTCCGAGTGGTTTGAGCAAGCGCGCCAGGTACAGGGCAGTGGCGTCACCTTCGACAGTCGGATTGGTAGCGGCTATGGCTTCGTTGATGCTCTCGGCTTCTACCCGGGCAAGGAGTTCTCGGAACCTCAACTGCTCGGGACCGATACCGGCAATCGGCGATATCGATCCGCCAAGGACGTGGTAGCTCCCGCGGTACTCCTGTGTTCGTTCTACGACAACAATGTCCTGAGCCCGCTCAACCACACATATCAGGCCGGGTTCTCTTCGACCGTCGGAGCAGATGGTGCATAGATCTGACGCACTCACATTGAAGCAACGTTGACACAATTGAATCTGAACCCGCATTTCGATGATGGCATCAGCCAGCCGCCTGGCGTCGGGCTCATCGATGTTGAGCAGGTGAAACGCAAGGCGCTGTGCACTCTTTTGGCCGACGCCCGGCAGACGAGCCAACTCGTCGACGAGTCGTTGAATCGGAGGTTCGAACATCAGCTGCCGAGAATGCCTCCGAGATCGATGCCGAGATCGAGGCCGCCGCTCGCCTGGCCGATCTGCGTATTCATGGCTTCGGTTGCCTGAGCCAGAGCCTGGTTGATGGCAGCGACGATGAGGTCACCGAGCAATTCTGGATCGGATGGGTCGATGACCGAAGGGTCGATGGCGATCGAAACGACTTCTCCGGTGCCTCGAACGCGGGCGGTAACAACGCTGCCGCCGGCAGTCCCTTCGAATTCCTGCTGCAACACAGCGTCCTGAGCCGCCTTCATGTTGGCTTGCATGGCGGCGGCCTGGGCGAGCAATTCCTGCATGTTTGGCATGTCTGTCATAGCCCCCACGCTACCTGGCATGCTGTGTCAATCCGGGTCGTTTCCTGTCTGGTCAGGCTGTCTGTCCCGCTAGCCTTTTCGTCATGTCAACCGTGATCTCCTCCATTGCTCGCACTCCGATCGGCCGTTTCGGCGGCGCGTTCCGTGCCACTCCGGCAATCGATCTCGGCGCAGCGGCCATGTCTGCCGCCATCGAACGATCAGGTCTCGAACCGGCCCTCATCGACGAAGTGTGGTTCGGCCATGTCGTGCAAGCGGGTACAGGCCAGATCACGAGCAGACAAGCGGCTGTCAAGGCCGGTGTGCCCATGACGGTTCCTTCGACCACTATCAACAAGGTTTGTCTTTCGGGAATGAGCGCGATCGGCGTTGCGGATAGAGCGATTCGCCTCGGTGAGGCGAAGTTCGTCCTGGCCGGCGGCATGGAGTCGATGTCCCAAGCGCCTTACCTCGTGCCGGGGGCGCGGTGGGGTTTGAAGTATGGCAATGGGGCATTGGTTGATGCTCTGGAGACTGACGGCCTCTTTTGCGCGCTTGACAAATGCACCATGGGGGCTTCAACCGACGCCCGCAATCGAGAGCTTGGCATGACTCGGCCGACCCAGGATGCGTGGGCGCTGCAATCACATCAACGGGCTGCCAAGGCCACAGCCGAAGGATGGTTCTCCGATGAGATCGTCCCCGTGGCAGTTGAGACAAGGGCCGGAGTCGAGATGATTGGCATCGACGAGGGGTTTCGAACGGACACTTCTTACGAGGCGCTGGCGTCGCTCCGACCGGCATTTACGAAAGACGGTGACCTCACTGCAGGAAACGCCTCCCAGATGTCCGACGGTGCAGCGGCGCTTATTGTTGCAGATTCCGTCGCGGCGGAGGCAGAAGGATTGCCGGTACTCGCCGAGGTCATTGCGTATGGACAAATTGGTGGCGCGGACGCCACGCTGCTAGAACGTCCCGCCGAAGCAATACGAAGGGCTCTGAAGTCGACGGAGTTTGACGTATCAGACCTCAATCTCGTCGAAATCAATGAGGCATTTGCGAGCGTTGCTGTCTGGTCATCCGACAATCTCGGTCTCGATCATTCCCGGGTGAACGTTCACGGCGGAGCAATTGCCCTCGGGCATCCGCTGGGAGCGACCGGTGCCCGGATCGTCGTCACTCTCATCAACGCGTTGCGAAGCCGGGGTGGAGGCCTTGGAGCTGCGGCACTGTGCGGCGGCGGCGGACAGGGTGACGCTCTGATCGTTCGGGTGCCGTGAGCATCGATCTGTTGCTGATAAACCTCGACCATGTCGGAATTGCAGTGGAGAATCTGAACGAGTCCCTGGCAACATTCAAGGAGCTCTACGGAGTTGAACCGATACACCGGGAGACCGTCGCGTCTCAGGGCGTCGAGGAAGCGATGTTGTCGGTTGGTGGATCGTACGTTCAATTGCTGCAGCCGATCGACGAGGACGGTCCGGTAGCACGTTTTCTTCAGCAGCGAGGTCAAGGAATGCACCACCTCGCATTCGCAGTAGCCGATATCGAGGCGGCGTTGCGACACCTGGAGTCGCAGGGTGCTCGCCTGGTGGATGTCGAGCCGAGAATCGGTGGCCAGGGAAAGCGTATCGCCTTCGTTCATCCTCGATCATTCGGAGGGACCTTGATCGAGCTGGTTGAAAGCCCGTGAGCGACGACATCCGCATTCAGGTCACGGGGAATCCGACTTCTGCTCAGATCGAGATCATCTCCCTTGCCATCAGGAAGCTCCTCGACGAAGAAGCCAGAGATCGAACGAGCACAGCGCTGTTGTCGGATTGGCAGCGAGCAGCTCCCACCGTGCAGGGTGCGTCCGTCGTTGATGGGTGGTCAGGCGACAGCCCGGATGGTTCTCATCGGCAAGGAAAAGGCGAAGGTGCATCCTGGTGAATTCTCATACCAGAGGTCACCTCCCATTGCACGGGCAAGAGCGCGCGAAATAGGCAATCCGAGGCCCAGTCCGTCCTTGCGGCTATCCGTCGAGTCGAGTTGTTGAAAAGCTTCGAAGATACGTTGCTGTTCGTTGATGGGCACGCCAGGTCCATCATCGATGACCCGAACAGTTGCCATGCCTGCCTCCACTGAGACCGTGATGCTGATGTTGCGTCCGCCATACTTCTGCGCATTGCGCAGCAGATTCCGAAGAATCTGCTGCGTTCTACCTTCGTCTCCCGTCAGGATGACATCGGGTATGTCAGCCTCGATCGAGTAAGGCGACCCTTCTATGAACATCGCACGAATGACACCGGCAGCTGCCGATTTGAGAGGAAAATCGCTGCTGTCAATCGGCAGCCTTCCGGACTCGAGTCCGGGGATCAGGAGAATGTCTTCGACCATTCTTTGGAGATGGGCCGCTTCGCTGTGGATGATCGAGAGGAATTCTCTCGTTTCGTTCGCATCCAGGGCATCCCAAGAATCGGAGAGTGTTTCAGAGAATCCCATGAGGCTGGTGATGGGAGTTCGGAGTTCATGGCTGATCATGGAGACGAACTGATCTTTGAGCTGTCCCGCTTCTCGCTCTTTCTGTAGTGCTGCGCGCTCGATGTCCACGCTTGCCCGAATACTTCCTGCTGCCGACTCTGCCATCCAAAGTGTCATGGCGCCAAAGCAAGCCACGGTTCCATACGTGGCAAGCAAGAGGTGCTCGTCGAAGGCGATCAGATGGTTTTCGAAGATTGCAGAAGCGAGGGTGAAGCTCGTGAGCATCATCCCCAGAAGTAGCACCTGGAGCCTGCTTACCCAGAATATCGATGTGATGAGGACGTAGACATACATCATCAGCACGATCGGAATGATGGGACCGATGAGCAACAGTGCGATTCCTGCAACTATGACGTCCGCCACGAACACGATGAAGACCGGGGTATCGGGATGGCGATTCCGGTAGTAGACCTCGGCACGGTTGTACAGCGCCGTTCCGAGCCCGACCAGTGTGACTGCGGGATGAATGAAACCGCCGATGATGGCGATCGCCATCGCAAAGCCCAGACCCCCGATTGATCGTGCGCGGCTAAAACGGCGACCGAGCTCGCCGAGGCTGGTACCCATGGTCATGTATCGGCCGTCTGCACGCCGGAGCTGAGGGTTCTAGCTGACTACCTGCTGGAGCTGTTCGACCGTGTCATCGGGGACACTCAGATCGCCAAAGCCTCTTCCGAGCTCGAGGCCTTGCTTGTAAGTCCCGTGATAATCCGATCCCCCGGTTGGGATCAAGCCAATAGTTTCGGCTACCTCGACCATTCGGCGGCGTTCGAAAGGGTCGTACTCGCTGTAGTAGGCCTCGATTCCGGCGAGGCCTACCTGGCGTAGCCGATTGAGCCGTGGCTGAAACTCGTCTGCGGACAACCCGAGGGTATGGGGATGGGCGATCGACGTGACGGCACCCGACTCGGCGGCAAGCTCAATCGCCTCCTCCGGTTCCAGCCGATCCCGTTCGACATAGGCCGGGCGACCTTTGGCAAGGTATCGGTCGAAGGCTTCCGAGATGGTGTCCACGACGCCGCCATTGACGAGTACCTGGGCGATGTGTGGCCTGCCGATCCCGGTGCCTCCTGCCTCAATCTCCACATCACGCATCGTGATCTGCATCCCGAGCGTGTTCAACCTCGCCACGATCTCGTGGTTACGGTTGCTGCGACTCGATTGGAGTTTTGCAAGGCGATCCTGAAGTGGTCCCCTGCCCGGCTCGAGAAAGTACACAAGCATATGAAGCCCTCCCGGCTGCCAGGTGCAGCTGAGTTCGATGCCGGAAACGAGATGGAGACCAGATTGTTCGGCGGCCCGTTTCGCTTCGTCGATACCGTCGAGGTTGTCGTGGTCTGTGAGTGCCAACGCCGTGAGCTGCAGCCTGACCGCTTCCTCGACGATATCCGTGGGCGATGCAGAGCCATCAGAAAAGTGGCTATGACTATGCAGATCAACTGCCACTAGCTGATATCTATCTCAACCGACTCGATATACAGAGATTCCAACGGTGTGTCTCCGGACACCGGTATCTGCTCGATGGCGGCCAGCACATCGTCTCCTTCAATGAGCTGTCCAAAGACTGAGTACTGAGGAGGCAGTCCCGTATCGACGAAGTCGATGAAGAACTGGCTACCGCTCGTATTCGCCCCACTGTTGGCCATGGCGAGCGCGCCTGCTTTGTATGCAGAGCTGTCGGCGGGAAGCTCATCGATGATCGAGTACCCGGGCCCGCCGCTGCCCGTTGCCGTTTGATCACCGATCTGAAGCACGAAACCGGGTGCGATGCGGTGTGAAACCACTCCGTCGAAATACCCCTGCTCGGCGAGAAACACGAAGCTGTTTACAGTCTCAGGAGCCGCAGATGGATCCAACTCGAGGACGATGTCGCCACACGATGTCGAGACGGTGGCGGTCACGCTCGCATCAGACCCAATGCCCATGTCTTCCGGGGCATCGAACGACATTGGCGTCAGAGGCGGTGGGGCTTGCGCACCACACGCCACCGGCTGCTCTCTGAATGCGAGGTATTCCGCACTCAAACCTTCCGTTGATTCTTCGGTCGCAAGCGTTGTGGTGGACGACGACGCGGTAGTAGTGGTCGTGGTAGCGAGGGTCTCGGCCGTCAATTCAGTCGGACGATTCGAGAAGAAGATGATTCCGGCTCCGATTGCGAGAGCGATTGCTATCAGGGTGCCGAGGCTTCGAAGATTTGAAACGCGCCGATCTTTAGCAGCTTGCTTCGCC
>JABDOU010000208.1 GCA_013043085.1 Acidimicrobiia bacterium | reverse complement strand
CACTGATTGCCTGGATACCCGGCTCCTTTCGGACGGACCGGGAGGTTGCTCATGGCGTAAAGGCACTTCGAAAAGACATCGGCGAAGGCCTTCGATGGTTGTGGGGTCACAAGGTGTTGCGGGTGCTGTCGCTTACCGCCGGTCTTTCCAACCTGGTAGCCACCGCCGTGCTCTCGGTGTTTGTGCTCTACGCCCAGGATGTTCTGGAGCTCGGCGATCTCGGGTTTGGCATAGTGCTGGCAGCGGGCGGAATCGGAGGGATTCTCGGTGCCATCTCGGCTCATAGCGTGGAGAAGACGATCGGCCC
This sequence comes from Acidimicrobiia bacterium, assembly GCA_013043085.1. Classification (GTDB taxonomy): domain Bacteria; phylum Actinomycetota; class Acidimicrobiia; order Spongiisociales; family SHLN01; genus JABDOU01. The sequence continues at coordinate 6,705 of JABDOU010000208.1, read as the reverse complement.
GGGACAATTGTTGATTCTTTCCGTGACCGGGATGGCCGGAGCTGCCCTGACGATGGCCCTCACATCGTCGCCGATCGTAGTTGGCATAGCGTTCGCTCTAGATGGCTTCATGGTCTCGATGTGGAACGTCGTTGTGGTTTCGCTGCGTCAGGCACTCACTCCCGCCGAGCTGCGAGGACGGGTCTCTTCGGACGCCCGGGTGCTGGCCTTCGGCGCCATTCCGATCGGAGCGGTGGTCGGTGGCGTCCTCGCAAACTTCATTGGCATCCGGGCCCCCTTCTACCTGGCAGCGGGGGCGTTCGCCCTGGCTGCGGTTGTGATTGCTCGGCTCATCAGCAATCAGAAAATCGCAGACCTTCGGGCCGAAGCAGGCGCCGGTCAGCCCGAGGCCTCGAGGCCTGCCCATCCGCTCCATTGGAAACGGTCGAGGCGCCATCCGAGGCACCATTCGTAGCGCATCAGGTCGTCGGCCGGCCACGGCAGCGCTCGGTGTCTAAACGTCGGAAGCTGCCAGTACCCGGAGGGCGTTTTGTCCGAGGACCATCCGTATGTCTGATTCGTTCCACCCGCGGCGGAGCATTTCTTCTGTGATGTGTGGATAGGTAGAGGCATCTTCCAGTCCGACCGGAAGGGACGGCACGCCGTCGAAATCGCTTCCTATGCCCACATGCTCGACGCCGATGAGATCGGCGATGTGTTCGATGTGGTCGACGACTGCGCCGACATCGCCGCGGGGAAGGTTCTTGGATCGCAGGAGCTCGGCGGCAGCTTCCTGATATGCCGCTTCCTCGTCGGGCCCAAAATCTCCGCGAAGTTGGCGTTGTTCTTCGAACATCTCGATCGACATGTCGGCGCCGTCCTGGACCAGAAACCCGGGCACGAAGGTGACCATGACTACACCACCGGTATCTCCCACCATGTGGAGCACGTCGTCGGGGACGTTGCGAGGATGGCTGGCGATCGCGTAGGCACTCGAATGAGAAGCGATCACCGGTCGGGTGCTGGTGCGAATGGCGTCGCGCATCGTGTCTGCTGACACATGCGAGATGTCAACGAGCATGCCGAACTCGTTCATCGCCTTGACCACCCGTTTTCCGAAACCCGTAAGACCGCCGTGTTCCGGCTGGTCAGTCGCCGAATCGGCCCAGCTGATCGTTGATCCGTGGGTCAAGGTCATGTAGCGAACGCCCGCCGTTGCGAGAGCTTCGAGATTGTCAAGAGAGTCTTCGATCGCATGACCTCCCTCCGCTCCCATGAGTCCGGCCATGCGGCCACTGGCAATGATCGCTTCGGCATGTGAAGCCGAGGTCGCCATTTCGGTGGTGTCAGGTGAAAGCGCGGTCATGGCTTTGACCAGGGAAACCTGCTCCATCGTTGTCTTGAAAGGCTCATCGGTCCAGGCCGGAACAAACACCGACCAGAATTGAGCGCCTACGCCACCGTCGCGCATCCGCCCAAAGTCGGTGTGGAACTCAGGAAGGGACTCACGTGGATCTGATCGACTCAGATCGGAATCCGCCTTCAACCGGAGCGCCCATGGGAGGTCGTTATGACCGTCGACTACGGGAAGAGAGTCGTGAATCTGGCGGGCTCGTTCCTTGTGAGATGTCAGGGCCATTCTGATGCCCTCTTCACGGCTTGGTTGCGATGAAGCTGAACGTGATCATTGAGTGGGCTGCGGTCGTGATGATGGCTTTTGGCACACCCAGTTGTTCTCTCAGGGTCTCTTCGACTGTCGGGTCGAACGCCAGCTCCGCCGGGATCGGTTTCGACTCCTGGACTTCGATGTCTGTGAACCCGACTTCTGCGACCATTGCCAGGTAGTCGTCAAACGAACCCGCATAGATGAGATAGGCAATCTCGGCGATCGCCGGATCCGCAACCAGAGAAGGTAGCCCGGGAAGCTGTTGCGTGACGAGTGTGTCCGAGACCGTTATGTTGCCACCGGGTTTCAATACGCGAAATGCCTCCCGATAGACCTCCCTGCGGTCGGGGACCAGACTGATGACGCAGTTCGACGTGACGACATCGACGGATTCGGACTCGACAGGAAGGTCGTCGATGCTGCCTTCCCGGAACTCGACGTGCGGATACCCGGTACCGTTCGACCGAGCTCGGGCGATCATGGCGGGCGTGATGTCGATGCCGATTACGTGGCCGTCCGGTCCCGTGCGATCGGCGGCGAGAAAACAATCGAAGCCTGCTCCGGATCCGAGGTCGAGCACGGTGTCGCCCGACTGAATAACAGCCTGGCCCAGCGGATTACCACAACCGAGTCCGAGATTTGATCCGTCCGGTACCGACGCCATCTCATCCGACGAATACCCCCACAGTGAGCTCGCATCCTCGGAAGTGATGGCTTGCGACGCCTCCCCGCGTTGAGCGATGGCGCCATATGCACCCTGGATTACGTCGAGTCGTCTGGCGTCGTGAGGGTCCGGCATGAGGATTCCATAGTATCGCCCCGTAAACTCGCCACCTCACCCGGACAATCTGCAAGAAGCCTCACGATGCCCCGTATTCATCTCACAACGCTTGGCTGCGCCAAGAACCAGGTCGACTCCGACAAGCTGGTATCGGTCATGAACGCTTCCGGCTACGGCACCGACGCACTCGCCGAAGAGGCGGACATCGTGATGATCAATACATGCGCGTTCATCGAGGATGCGAGGGAAGAGTCAATCAACACGATTCTCGAGGCAGAACGAGCAAAACGACCCGATGCCAAGCTCGTTGTGATCGGATGCCTCGCTCAGCGGTATGCAACCGAACTGGTCGAATCGCTTCCCGAGGTCGATGCCGTGGTCGGTCTCGATCGATACGGTGATCTGGTCGGCACGCTCGACGATCTCAGCGGTATCGACGTCGAGCGGCCCCGGGGTTCATCGATGGACATCCTCTTCGAGACCAGCCGGCCCACGCCCGGAACACCCTATGCGTACGTGAAAGTCGCAGAAGGCTGCGACAAACCGTGCACCTTCTGCGCCATCCCACTCATTCGCGGTGCGCAACGCTCGCGCTCACCGATCAACATCCGCCAGGAAATGTCCGAGTTGTGCGATGCGGGAGTCGGTGAGATCGTCCTGGTTGCCCAGGATCTCGCCGCATACGGTCGCGACATTCAGGCTCCAGGCGGAATCACCGAACTGCTCGAATTCGTGGGCGATGTCCAAGGGCTGCGTCGACTGCGGCTGTTGTACCTGTATCCGAAGGAGATCCGCCCGGGTTTGATCGAGGCGATGGCTACCACATCTTCGATCGCCCCCTACTTCGACCTGAGCCTTCAACATGCCTCTCAGCCGCTCCTTCGCGCCATGAAACGTCCTGGGTCCGGCGAATCCTTTGCAGCCCTGATCGATGACATCCGAGCCGCCAGTCCTACCGCCACCACCAGGTCGAGTTTCATCGTCGGATTCCCCGGAGAGACCGGGAGCCAGCTGGAAGAGCTGGCCGACTTTCTCACTGCTGTTCGATTGGACTGGGCCGGCTTCTTTCCCTATTCACCCGAAATCGGCACGCCGGCCGCAGAGTTGGAAGGCCAGCTTCCCAAGGACGAAATCGTCGAACGGGTTCGCTACCTCAGGAACATCCAGGATGAGATCACCCAGGCTGCGAATACCGATCAAGTTGGGCGGGAGCTCGAGGTCGTGATCGATGGCATCGAAGACGGGCAACCCTTCGGCCGAAGCTATCGAGAAGCTCCGGAAATTGACGGACTCATATCCCTGGATCGAGGCGAGCCAGGCGACTGGGTGACAGTTGAGATCACCGGGGCATACGGAACTGATCTGGTCGGCGTCGTTCAATGAACGTAGAGGTAGTCGCTGTCGGCACCGAGTTGCTACTCGGCCAGATCATCAACCGCAACGCGGCAACCATCGGAGAAGCACTGGCCGAGGCGGGCATCGACTCATATCGTCACACGACGGTCGGTGACAATCTCGACCGACTGGCGGCTGTCCTCTCGGAGGCTCTTACCAGGGCCGATGCTGTTGTCATGACGGGTGGCATCGGACCCACCCCGGACGACCTCACCCGGGAAGCCATCTGTGAGGCATTGGGCGTCGACATGGTGTTCTCCGACAGCTACGCGGAGCGGCTCAGAGACTGGTGGAAAAGCCGCGGACGGGACATGCCAGAATCCAATCTCAAACAAGCTCAGCATCCCGACGGCGCCAGGCTCCTCATCAACGACAAGGGAACTGCTCCAGGTCTTGAGATCGAACACGACGGGAAGGTGATATTCGCTTTGCCGGGAGTTCCGGCCGAAATGTATGACCTTCTCCATGGCCACGTCATCCCGTCGCTTCGCAAGCGAACCGGCGAAGATTCGGCGTTGGTGATCCGAATTCTGCGAACATGGGGCCAATCTGAATCGCTACTCGCCGAATCGCTCAACGACATCTATGAGTCAACGTCCAATCCCATGATGGCGTTTCTCGCTTCGAGCGCCGAGATCAAGGTGAGGCTCACTGCCAAGGCGGCTACGGTCGACGAGGCCGAGCAACTCATTGCTCCGGTTGAGGCCGCAGTCCGCGAGCGGCTCGGATCCCTGATTTTCGGAACGGACGATGAAACCGTCGAGAACCTGGTGCTGTCGGCGGCGCGATCGCGTGGATGGAAGCTGGCCACCGCGGAATCCGCAACAGGAGGGTTGATCGCCAGCCGGCTGACCAGCGTTCCGGGGGCATCAGATGTGGTGCTGGGCGGAGTGGTCGCATACGCCACAGCCATGAAGGCAAAACTGCTGGGCGTTCCGATCGAAATTCTCGACGACGGGGTGGTTTCCGAAGACACTGCCATCGCCATGGCCGAAGGAGCGTGTCGTGAACTCGGCGCTGACGCCGCCATCGCCGTGACGGGTTCGGCAGGTCCGACGCCGCAGGAAAAGGACGTCGGAACGATGGTGTTCGGGTTCGCCACGCCCGAAGGGGTAGGAGCGCGCACGCTGAAGATGCCGGGCGATCGAGAGCGGGTGAGGACCTATGCGACTACAGCTGCCCTTCATTTCCTCAGACTTGCATTGCAAGGAGAAGGGATTGCGTGAGTCGGCGGTTCTTTCTCGGTGTCGACCTGACCGACGACATGCGACACGGTATCGCCGCCCACCTGGAGCCGTACCGAAGCGAGCTGCCGGGCATCGTGAGTCCGCCGGCTAACTGGCATCTGACACTGCGATTTGTGGGTCCGCTTACGCCGGAGGCGATCGATCGGCTTCTGTTCGGCCTGAGTGGAGCCGACTGGCCCGATCCCTTCCGTATTCGGTTCGGGCCATTGGAAGCGTTCCCAAACCATCGGAGGGCGACGGTCTTGTGGATGAGCCTTTCGCAAGGTGAGCAGGAAATGAGAACGTTGGCCAACGTTGTGGAACGCACCGTGCGAAGAGCGGGCATCGTTGCGGAGGAGCGACCGTTTGTGCCACATCTGACCCTCAGCCGGGTCCGTCCTCCTGCTGACGTTCGCGCCTTGATTGAGGCCGTGCCTCCCTTCGAGGGCAAGATGGATGTGGCGCGCGTAGACCTCTTTGAGAGCGTTCCCGATCCACGCCGGTATCCGGTGATTGATGGAGTCTCAATGGTTGGAAGCGAACAAACGTTCGATTAGGGTTCATGTGTATTGCAAGGGTGTAATTTGTCACATACGACCTCTACCTTTGTATGCAAGATTCAATCAAGCCGGCCAATCAATCAGCGGATACCGGCTAACACACGGCAAAACAGCCACGGCAAAAGAGAACAGCCACCGAAGAGATAGGACGTGATCCAAATGGAACGTGACAAGGCACTCGATATGGCGATCACCCAGATCGAAAAGCAGTTCGGCGATGGTTCCATCATGAAAATGGGTGAGGATTCCATTCGTCATGTCGAAGCGATCCCGACCGGCGCAATGTCTTTGGATCTGGCACTCGGTGTCGGCGGTGTCCCACGGGGTCGAATTGTCGAGATCTTCGGACCTGAGAGCTCGGGCAAGACAACCCTCGCACTCCATATCGTGGCCGAAGCGCAACGCACAGGGGGTATCGCCGCGTTTATCGATGCCGAGCATGCACTGGATCCTGTCTATGCCAAGAACCTCGGGGTCGACGTAGACGAGTTGCTCATCTCTCAGCCCGATACCGGCGAACAAGCTCTCGAGATCACCGACATGCTGATTCGCTCGGGTGCTCTTGATGTCGTAGTGATCGATTCGGTCGCTGCCCTGGTACCACGGGCGGAGATCGAGGGCGAGATGGGGGACACGCACGTTGGGCTGCAGGCTCGCCTCATGTCCCAGGCCTTGCGCAAGCTCGCCGGGACCCTGAACCGATCGCGGACCACGGCCATCTTCATCAACCAGCTTCGTGAGAAGATTGGGGTGATGTGGGGTTCGCCGGAAACAACCCCCGGTGGTCGGGCGCTCAAGTTCTACTCATCAACGCGTATCGACGTGCGCAGGATCGAGTCGATCAAAGACGGCACGGACCAGACAGGCAACCGCGTGCGGGCCAAGATCGTCAAGAACAAGGTGGCTCCTCCGTTCCGCTTGGCCGAGTTCGACATCATGTTCGGCGAAGGCATTTCACGCGAGGGCAGCCTTCTCGACGTTGCCGTCGAGAACGACATCGTCCGCAAGAGCGGTGCCTGGTACACCTACGAGGGCGATCAGCTCGGCCAGGGTCGGGAGAAGGCCAAGCTCTTCCTGATGGAGAACCCGGACGTAGCG
>JABDOU010000200.1 GCA_013043085.1 Acidimicrobiia bacterium | reverse complement strand
GGCCAGAAATGCTCGGCCGCCTCGCGTGTGTTTGTGATGGAAGAGATCTACGACGAGTTCATCGACCGGCTGATCGCCCATTCGGCCACGCTCGAGGTAGGTCACCCCAGTGTTCCCAGCGTCGTCGTTGGCCCGGTCATCGACGCCGACGCCTACGCCCGCCTGACGAGCGCCGTCGCCGGGACAGCCGGCAATGTCCGGTTTGGTGAAGCGGATCAGACAAACCAACCAGCTGGTTGGTATGTACCCCCGGCGATCGTTGATGGATTGCCGCCGGCGGATCGCATCATGATCGACGAGTTGTTTGGGCCGGTCGTCGCGGTGTCCAGAGTGGGCGACGTCGATAGTGCGATTCGTGATGCCAACAACACCGACTACGCACTCACAGCCGGGATCTACTCGCGTTCACCGGCAACCGTCGCCGATGCGGTACGTCGACTTCACGCCGGAAACATCTACGTAAACAGGACCATCACGGGATCGATCGTCGGACGTCAGCCCTTCGGTGGCCATGGCCTATCTGGAACCGGACCGAAGGCCGGTGGACCGGACTATCTCCAGGCTTTCTCGGATTCCAAGTCCGTCTCCGAGAACACTATTCGACAGGGTTTTGCACCTGGTTTTCTCAGTTGATGAGCCAATGCAGGGTTGCGATCAGGACCTGAGTCGTAGTTTCGGCGATGTGTTCGGGAGTGTGTCCGAAGTCGCGACGAAGCGCCTCGTACGTGAACAGGCTTTCAAGGAGACCAAACGTATCGCCGAGAAGCGGAGGCGGAGTACCCGTCTGATCGGCGAGGCGCCATACGCGAATGGCGAACTCATCGATATACCGTCGCCGTGCAAGTCGTCTGGCCTGGACCGCCGCACCAACGTTGCCGTGTGATTCAGGGTCGGCCGCTATCTGCCAGTGAGCGAGCCCCATTCCGGAGGCGACATGGTGAGAACGGGTGAGGACTGATCTGATCAGGTCTTCGGGCATTCCAGCGTCTACGTGCTCGAAGATCGTGTCTACGATCCGGTCGTATTGACGTTCGACGGCCGCGGCGATCAGTTCTTCCCGGCTGTCGAAATAGCGGAACAGTGTCCGGCGTCCCACTCCTGCGGCTGCCGCCAACTCATCCATGGCGACGTCGACTCCCTTCTTTGCCAGGAGTCGCTCGGCGGCGTCGAGGACCGAACTCTTTCTCTCGTCTATCAGGGGAGAATCCATCGACAACAGGCTATGGACTCCGATCGGGGCTTCCCAGCGCCCGTCCTGACCCAGCAACCGACAGGGTCTCGGCGCTCTCGTAGGATTGGCCTCCATATGGCGGATACCGGGCTCGAAATGCAGCCGGATCGAGTTGAAAAGCTCGGCCCGTTCATAGGAGTTTTCACCCCATCGGTTCTGACCATTCTCGGCGTGATCCTGTATCTGAGAACTGGCTGGGTAGTCGGGAACGTGGGCTTGCCGAGGGCGCTTCTCATCGTTACGATCGCAAACGCGATCACACTCCTGACCTCGCTGTCGGTATCAGCTGTCTCCACCAATATGCGGGTCCGGGCCGGGGGTGCCTACTACATCATCTCCCGCAGCCTCGGTTTGGAAATCGGCGCGGCGATCGGAATCCCCCTGTTCCTTGCCCAGGCGTTGTCGGTGACTCTGTATGCCTTCGGTCTCGCTGAAAGCCTCCGGTACGTGTGGCCTGATGTTGAAATCGTTCCCGTCGCCGCAGGCACGGTGGTCGTCGTGGCGCTCCTGGCCGGGAGGGGGGCGAGTCTGGCGCTGCGGCTCCAGTTGCCGATAGTTGCGGCGATCGGTGCCTCGCTCGGAGCGCTGGCAATTGGAGTCAGCGGCCGGGCTCCCGATATCGGGGAAGTTGCAGCCGGCATTGAGGGTGGGGAGTCGTTCTGGGTTGTGTTCGCGGTGTTCTTTCCGGCTGTGACGGGCATCATGGCGGGGATCTCTCTTTCGGGAGATCTGCGCGACCCGCAACGGTCGATTCCACGCGGGACGTTGGCAGCCGTGTTGACTGGTTTTGCCGTATACCTCGCGGTTCCGGTTCTGCTTGCTGTTGCTGCTACGTCGCAAGAACTGGTCGACAATGAACTGATCTGGTTCGACATCGCCGGTCCGACACTTTCGTGGTTCATCTTCCCCGGACTGTGGGGCGCCATCTTTTCGTCTGCTGTCGGCAGCATTCTCGGGGCACCAAGGACCATTGAGGCGCTCGTAAAAGATGGAGCGCTTCCCGGCCTGTTCGCGCGGGGCAAGAGCGTCACAAGCGGCTTTGGTGTTTCGCTGCTCCTGTCGACCGGAACAGCGCTCGCAGCAGTACTCCTCGGCGACCTGAACACCGTGGCACCGGTTCTCTCGATGTTCTTTCTCATCACGTATGGAGTGATCAACCTGGTCGCCGGGCTCGGCATCCTGAGCGGTGAGCTTTCGTACAGGCCGACGCTCCGCATTCCCTGGTGGTTGTCGCTCGCCGGTTCGGCGGCGTGCTTCTGGGTCATGTTCGTCATCTCACCATTGGCCTTTGTCGTCGCCATCAGCATCGAGGCTGCGATATACGTTGCTGTCCGGAGGCGTCGCATGACTGCCAGCTTCGGCGACCTCCGGCGAAGTGCTTTGTTGGGAATTGTGCGATCGACCCTGCTTCGTCTTGCAAAACTGCCACAGGATCCGCGCAACTGGCGGCCAAACGTCCTCGTGTTTGCCGGAGACGTGAGCCATCGAGCCGGCCTGGTTCGATTCGGTTCATGGCTGGTCCAGGATCGTGGCATCCTGACCGTTGCCAAGCTCGTCGTTGGTGAGTTGTCCGATCACGCAGCCGATATACCCCAGCGTGTGGCCTCACTTCACTCGGAGCTCGAGGAGCTAGGAGTCGCTGCGTTTGCGGAGGTCGACGTTGTCAAGAGTTTCGAGGAGGGGGCCATTGCCGTTTCGCAGGCCAACGGTATTGCGGGTATCGATTCGAATACGCTCATGTTCGGTTGGAGCAGCAAGCCCGCCAGGCGAGCAGGCATGTTGCGCATCATCCGCCAGGTGGGAGGGTTAGGAAAATCAGCCGTCATTTGCAAGGTGCCAGATGGTTTTGCACCCGGCGTGACGCCCCGCATAGACGTGTGGTGGGGCGGACTGCAACAGAATGGCGACCTCATGGTGCTGCTTGCTCATCTTCTGACGCTGAACCCCGCATGGCGGGGTGCCTCGATGTCTATCAAAAGCATTGCCTCCTCACCCGAATCGGCGGCACGCAGCGAGGAAGCGCTCGAGCGCATGATCAAAGCTGCAAGGGTCAATTCCAAATTTGAGGTGATCCTGAAGCCTGCCGATAAGACAGTTTCTGCTGTTATCCAAACAGAATCGGGTTCGGCCGATGTCGTGCTGTTGGGACTCAGCGACCCACCCGTAGGTGAGGAGGAGATCTATGCGGAGCGGCTAGCACTGCTCGTAGAGGGCTTGGATACCGTCTTGCTGGTTCGAAATGCGGGGTCGTTCCGGGGACAGCTTCTCGGTGAAGAGTTGCGGGTCGAAGAAGGGAGCCGCGACTAGTGACTGGTTAATCGCTTCTGGGCCGACGTGACATCCGATAACGCCTTGCCTTGTCGATCAGATCCCGAAACAGCGGAGCCCCATGCTCACCGAGAATCTCGGGGTGCCATTGAACGCCCAACACCGGCCAATCGTCTGTTCCCTCCACTGCTTCGATCACACCGTCGCTTGCGGTGGCGACGACCCGAAGATCAGACCCCAGTCGCTCGATTCCCTGATGGTGGAGTGAGTTGACATCGGTCGCCTCGCCATAGAACTGCTCGAGCGCCGAACCACGAACCACAGATATGCGCTGGCGCAGTTCATTGTTCATCTCGATTGATTCGGAAAGCTCGGGGTGCTCATCGGTACCGAGGAGATGCTGGTTGAGCGAACCCCCGGCTGCCACGTTGATCACTTGCAAGCCGCGACAGACACCAAGCGTTGGCAGGCCGATCTCCCTGGCTTGCTTGGCAAACCGAATATCTCGCTCGTCTGCGTCGGCATCGATGCGCTCGCTCAGACCGGCATTGGTCTGTCCATACAAAGAGGGATCGATGTCGCCACCACCGCAGATGACCAGTCCATCGAGGATATCCAGGACCGTTGGATCGGCCCCCGGTAGGAGGACCGGGGTTCCTCCTGCCCGCTCGATTTGATCGATGTAATGCGACGTCGTTGCCTGAATGGGGGTCTTTTGTCCGAGTGCGGTCGACACGACGTGATTCCATGTCGTGTGTCCGATCACTGGTCTGGTATTCATGGTCGCCGCGTCGGCTCGTTCGAACGAATACGAAAGGTCAGGAACATCACACGTTGAGCTTATTGCCCTAATCCCCGCGTGGCGCCTCGGTGGGTCGAACAACCGCAAACGACGGGTTCCAACGGAATATCAAGAAGAAATAATTGTTGTTAAAGGGTCGCGCATGTGGCGCCGAAAACATATGTAAGGCTTGGTTGGCACTGTCCAAAAAAGATCCTCCGCTTTGCGGAAGTTCTCCCTTCCTTGGACTCCTCCTCAGCACCGCCAGGCAAGCCCAGAAAGTACCCCGCTTCGGCGGGGTACTTTCGCGTTCAGAGCTCCAGACGGAGTTCAGATCTGATTCTGACCAGCTCGGGAACGTCCCACATGAAGGCAATCTTGGCGTTCGCGACCGTATTCGGGCGTGGTTTACTTCTGTAGACGAAGAATCGGAATGTCTCCGCGATGTCCTCTCCCGGATTCGTGGCCGCGTAGCTGGTCACAAATGCATCCGGATCGGATCCGTAAAGATCGTCGGAATTGGATTTAGCTGTCGCAAGATCTTCGTCCGACCAGAACTCTTCCACGAATCGATCAAATATGCTGCCTTCCCTGGCACAACCTTCCCCTGTGAAATACGTTGTGCAGGAGGTCCGCACGTCTCGTGATGTCGCAGGAATCACTTGCGTTGGGCTCAGAGTGATCAGGTGGGCATACTCATGTACCAGCGTGTTGTCGAGGTCGGCATCGGACGCCGGCGGTCCGATGGCCAGGCTCCAGTTCTGAAGACTGTTGTTGCTGGCTTCGACGAGCCCGCCGACATCTGAAGACGGGAGGGCGTGAAACTCGGCGACCAGACCCCTGCGACCGGCAGGAACGAGCTCAATGAATCGGGTCCAGGCGTGGTCGTGCCAGGGAGCCGCGACGCCTGATGAAAGCTCGATGGTCTCGCCGCTAACGACATATACCGCATCAGGGGGCGTCCCGCGAGCGGCCTCTCTTGTTACGAGAAAGGACGCGAGCGCAACGAGTCCGACAAACACGATGCCGAGCACCGTGTATTTCCAGGTTGCATTGGCGGTTTCGGTCATTGTCCTTACGAGTCTTCGTTGAAGTCCCTGTGCATTCTGCTCGGGGTTGGTCCGCGCTGCCCCTGATACTTGGAACCGAGCGCCGCAGATCCGTAAGGGTTATCGGCAGGTGTCGTCATTTGGTAAAAGCTGATTTGACCGATTTTCATACCGGGGTAAATGGCGATCGGAAGGTTGGCTACATTAGAGAGCTCGAGCGTGATGTGACCCTCGAAGCCGGGATCGATGAACCCGGCAGTCGAATGAATGAGGAGCCCGAGCCGACCGAGCGATGACTTGCCTTCGAGCCGAGCGACCACATCATGACCGAGGCCAACAATCTCGAGGGTCGAACCCAGCACGAACTCGCCCGGGTGAAGGATGAACGGATGCTCCTCGCTTGCCTTTACCTCGGTGGTGAGGTCATCTTGCGGTGCCTTTGGATCGATGACGGAGTGTCGGTGATTCTCGAACGTCCGAAACACTTCGCCGACTCGAAGATCGATCGAGGATGGCTGAATGAAGGATCGTTCCAGCGGTTCCACGGATATTTGACCGGACGCCAGCGCTTCTTTCATGGTGCGATCTGAGAAAATCATGGGTGATTCTTCGTTTCCCTAGGTCGGTACGCGAGCGGGTGAAGGGAATCGAACCCTCGTCCCGAGCTTGGGAAGCTCGTGTTCTACCATTGAACTACACCCGCAATGGCTTGCCACTTTAGCCCCACCGCGCCCTCTCGGTCTCGGGAGAAACTGCCCTCAGCTACGCGTGACCAGCGTGAGCGCCCCCCAGACGGTCAGGATGATTCCCACCGCGATGAGAAACCATGCTCTGCCCTGGTGCACGGGTCGATCAGGATCCGTTCGCTGTTGTCCGCGATAGTGTTGCACGAGCGCCAGCCCGTTGCCGGCTACCAGCGCCAGTCCCAGGGCGAGCACCAATTGCGGAAACAACGAATCGATATCAAGAAGATCCACGCGGCGCCAACGCTACTCCTGATCGCTGCGGCCATTCTTCTTGTCGGGTGCCGGGCGGAGTCCAGGACACTGGTCAGATTCGATGCCGAAGGTGGGGCGACCGTTGAGGCTCGCGTGCTGCTCGACGATGAGTCGGCCGCCTTCGTCGGACGTCAGGGCGACACCCCGGCCGATGTTGCGGCCACGCTCGCGCAAAGTCTCGGTTCTGGTTCGGCGGGCTATCAAGGCACAACGAGCCGGCTTGAAACCGGGGACTTGACAGGTGTTGTCATTGGGTTTGAAGCGCTTGGTCCTTCAGACATCTCGGCGATTCTGACCGACAGCAACTCGGTTCTGGATCGCGTGATGGTCACTGTCGAGGGAGGGGTACTGAGATTCGAGGCGTTCGCCGAACCGGCAGTCGAGGACGACACTCGTCGGCTCGTGGCGACAGCGCCCGCCAACATTCGAGACATAGTCGGCATGGTGCTGGTCCTCGAGGTGCCCGGTACCGTCAACGCGCATAATGCCGATCGAGTTTCCGGCAACGTACTCGAATGGGACCTGTTGCCTGCCATCCTGGACAGAAGAGCAATTGAGCCCTTCGCGGAAGTAACGGTCCCCGCCGGATTCGCACTATCGGCCGACGTGGGTCCAGTCGGCGATACCTCCACGCCATCGGAACTCGACCGTGGCGTCGACGAGTCAACCCCGGCCTGGGTCTGGGTGGTTCCCGCAATCGCCGGCCTGGCCGCCTGGTTGGTGCTGGCGCGGCGTGCAGCCCGCCAACATCACGGAGGTTCCTAAAACTCGTCCGGCGCTCCCTTGGGCAGGAATGGATCGTCGTCCAAGCGGTCGGGTACCGAATATTCCCCGTCTTCTCGCTTGATCCACATGACCCTCTGTGGAAAAGGGATTTCGATGGCATGCTCGTCGAACGCCAGTTTTAGCCGACGCCGGATCTCGCGCGCTGTCGACCACTGCTCACCAGGTTGCACTTTGACAACAAGTCGAATCGAAATCGCGTTTTCACCGAAGTTTTCAACTCCCCAGATTTCAGGTTCTTCGGTAATGGTGGCCTGCTCGAGCTGATCGCGCCACACGCCGTCGGCAACCTCTTTTATGACGTGCATCGCGAGGTTCATATCCGTGTGGTAGGCAACTTCGATGTCGAGCACGGCTCTCGCCCAGTCCTGTGACTTGTTGGCCACCCGTTTGATTTCTCCGTTCGGTACGTACCAAAGGGTTCCGTTTACATCCCTGATCTCGGTTGTGCGGAGATTCAGTGCCTCGACGGTGCCGCTGGCTTCCCCCACATCGATGACGTCGCCGACCCCGAACTGATCCTCGACGAGCAGGAAGAATCCGGAGAGAAAGTCCCTCACGAGTGTTTGGGCGCCGAAGCCAATGGCAACTCCGGCGATGCCCGCCGACGCAATGAGCGGTGCGAGATCAATATTGATCTCGGATAGGACCATCATGAGGGCGACAGTGAAGACGACAATGGTTAGACCGGATCGCAACACCATCCCCAGCGTCGCCTGGCGTATTGACTGACGGGCCGGCTGGTCTGGCGTCGTTTTCAGATGATTCAGGAAGCTCTGGATGGCCCGTCTCGCGAATCGATTCAGGATGAACGCGACCAGCAAGATCAGGACGATGCGCAAGGCAACGGTCCCGAAGTCGTTGAAGTCGGCCCACCACGTTCGAAGCGCTTCTCCCAAAAGGGTCCCTTTGTTGGATTCGCTGAGGCTACCGGACCGCATCCAGCCGATAGAGGAAGCCTTCGGTCGTCAGTATCAGAAGCTCACCATCGTGGTCGAGCCCGAAGCTTGTGATCTGGCCGACCTTTCCTATCTCGTCGGTCCAGTCGTTCTCTTCGGTCACCTCTCCGTCGACGTACTCGAAGCTCCTCACCCAGCTGCCGCACCAATCTGCGTAGAAGTAGGTGCCATCGAGCTCGGGAATTGCCTTGCCTCGATAGACGTAGCC
>JABDOU010000024.1 GCA_013043085.1 Acidimicrobiia bacterium | reverse complement strand
TCCCTGTTGCGGGTGACTTCGACGGAAACGGCACAGACACCGTCGGGCTTTGGAATCCCGCAACCGGCAAGGTGGCCATCGCAGGAGGAACCAGCGACGCTCCGCCGATCCTCACCAGGAACTTCGGAGCGCCTGGAGACCAACTCCTCGTCGGCGATTGGGAACGTGACGGAACCGACCAACTCGGCGTTTACCGGGCGGAAGGCTCCATTCACCTCGAATTCTCAAACAGCACCGAGATCCGTGAAACCACGTTGACGGGGATTGCGGTCGCGGGAACCATCTCGAAGAGCGGCACCAGCGGCAGTCCTGATCCTGCGATTCGTCCCTCCCAACCAAATATCGAGTGGATCGATCCACTGGTCGACCATGTTGCGGTCAAATGGACGAGCCAGGCGGATGCTCCAGGCGGATTCGTGCTCGAAGTTCGACAGGGAACTGCGCTCATCAGCCGAATAGCTCCCGAAGGCGACCAGGAGGGCCCGTGGGATCTCTGGGGTCTTGCACCGGAGACCGACTACAGCCTCAATATGTGGGCGATCGGCGATCGAGGTATCAGATCGGCCACGGTGATCAGGAATTTCCGAACACCGGCTTCCTCGGCGGGCCAGACCGTCGTCCCGGTCTATGACACGGCCTGGGAACTTCCATCGTTCGCAACGCTCGATGACGCCGATGCCTACTTTCGACACCTTTCGGAAGCCGGATTCACGGGAGCGTGGCTCGCCTACTTCAACCATATCAACACAGGAATCGATGGCTACAACGTCAATGGAGATTGGGTAGCAACCGGAGGATGGGGGGAGCAGTTTGACCTGGATGCCGGGTACGCCTCACACATGCGCGGCATCCTCGATGCCGCGCAACGGCACAATCAGAAGGTTGGCTTCGTCATGATCTGGGCGCAACGATACGTCAACAACGGAGCGCTCAATCGGGACAACTCATACTCGCTCGGGCAACAGCTCGGACAGCTCTTCGGAGATCACCCCGCGATAGCCCATTGGGTCGCGGGCGGCGACAACTTTGGTAGCCAGGAAGATCCCGCAATCTGGGCAAATATGGTGTCGGGCCTACGGGAGGCGGGTGCCACCCAGGAAGTCGGCTACCACCCGCCTGCGATCCCGGGCCAGGACGGGCACCTGCGGTTTGTGAACGAATGGTGGGTCGATTTCATCGCTCCCCAAACCGGTCATTGCCAAGGAGCTGACACGACCTATCAACAACTATCCACCGTCGTCCAGTCAACCTGGAAACCGGTGTACGCCGGGGAACTCAGGTATGAGAACATCAGCCCGAGCTGGTGTTCGCCGCCCGGGGGTTCGCCGGTTCCGGCGAGCAGCGTTCTCGCCGACGTGCAGGCCGCTCACAATGCCGGGGTGTCGGCGATCGTTTTCGGTCATAACGAGCGATGGCAATGGGGGGAACACCTGAACGGTGGGTCAAACGGCGGAAGCTGGGCGGCGCTGAACTCACTCGGCTCTGACGGAGAACGACTCATTCTCGAGTATCTCCGGTCCTGAAACCAACTACCCGGCTGACAACCGGTGGTGGCGCCAGTCCTGGGCCGATGTGAAGGGCGCGCTGATACTGTCCCGGGCCGGTCGTGCTCACCGACCCGGTAGCCGGTGTACGTCAGAAGCGCATTCAGTCAAGAGCCGGAATACGAAGAACCTGGCCTGGATAAATCAGATCCGGGTCCTTGAGCATTGGGCGGTTGGCGTCGAAGATCTCGGGGTACTTCATGGCATCGCCGTAATACGACTTTGCGATTTTCGAGAGCGTGTCACCCTTGGCGACCGTATGGAACTTCGATTCTTCCGCCGGGTCGGCGACAGTCATGCGATCGTCGACGGTGGCGATGCCCTCGTGATTACCCACGACGAGCACGGCCTTCTCACGATCGATCTGTGTGGCAGCCTCACCGGTTACGACGGCAATGTCGTCATTCAGCTGCAGGCCGAAGTTCTTGACATCGAAATCAAACTTCTTGACGAAGTCCATGATGTCTTTCTGCCGGTTCAGCTGCTCAACACGATCGGCGGTCGCCTCTACGTTGGCGTCACTCTCAGCCCGGGCAGCGGCAGCTTTCCTCGCATTGGCCTCGGCCTGGCGAGCCCGTTGGGCGGCGGCAGCTTCAGTCTTCTTGTCCTCTTCGTCGTCTCCAATACCGATCTTTCGGCCGGCGGCTTTCACGAATTCGATGAGACCCATTCACGGTCCTTTCTTGCTTCACATGATGTCGGCGCCAGACTTTAGCCATCTGCGGCACGCCCGCTCAACCGCGGTGAGCGAGCATTTCTCCTCTACTCAGAGCGCACACCTGCCGATATCTGGGCAATGGGCCTACCTGAGTACGCACATGAAGACCGGCCGGCCTTTGCCTCACCGGAATCGATGGCTGCGCATATCGACGTCCTCGAGCACGCCATCGAAGAGCAGGCCGAAGATGCCAATCGCCGCACGATGCTTCTTGCTCACCTGTCCCACGAGCTGAGAACGCCGATGTCGGCCATCCTCGGCATGATCGACTTGCTGCTTGATACGGACCCGAACGACATGCAACGAGAGATGTTGGAGGTCTCGAAGCAGGCAAGCGACGAGCTGCTGACACTCATCAATGACATTCTCGACCTTTCCAAGCTCGACGCCGATGGCATGCGACTCGAGGCCGTGCCCTTCGACATCACAGATGCCGTAGGTCAGGTGTTGTCCATCCTTCGCCCGCTCGCCACGGAAAAGGACATCTATCTGGCCTCGGACATCAAAATCGGAGTTCCCGACCGCGTCATCGGGGATCCCGGAAGGCTGCGTCAGATCCTCATCAACCTCGTCGGCAACGCCATCAAATTCACCGATGAGGGATCCGTCGTCGTCAGCGTCGGCGTGGTATCAACTGTGCCTGACCACGCCACCATCCGCATCGACGTCGAGGACACCGGTGCCGGCATCCCCGCGGATCGCCTCGGCGCGATTTTTGATCCGTACGAGCAAGCAGCCGATTCGACAACGCGCACCCATGGCGGAACAGGTCTGGGACTTGCGATATGCAGTCAGCTCGCCGACCTCATGGGCGGAAGGCTCACCGTTACGTCGACCTTGGGGCGGGGCTCGACGTTCACCATGGTCGTGGAGTTCGCAACCCCCGCATCGGCCGAATTCGAATTGTCAGATGTCGCCGCCGCGATCCGTGCCGTCGCGATGCCATCCCACTCCGGTCCCGGGAGTGTCGCAAATCTCATAGCCGGGCTCGGCCTGACAACTGTTGCCGAGGTACAAACCCCAGACGACGTCATCATCGTCGACCTCGACCACAACGATTTCAGTGAGGTCGAGAGGATTCGGGCCAACAATCCCGACAACCCTGTACTCATCGTCACGACCACCGGCCAGCGAGGCGATGCTGCGCGAAGCACCGAGCTCGGTGTTTCTGGCTACCTGACCCGCCCCGTCAGCGACGATGAATTGTCCACAGCCATCCGTGCCGCTCGTAGCGGCGTCACTCAGCTCATCACGCGCCACTGGCTGCGTGAACAACAGCCTCGCCGCACGGTCCTCGTGGTTGAGGACGATGAGGTGAACCGGCGCGTCACGGTTCACATGTTGGAACAACTCGACTACTCGGTCATCGCGGTAGGCAGCGCCACAGAAGCTCTCGATGCGATTTCGGTTCGCACGTTCGACCTCATCGTCTCAGACCTTGGACTACCGGACATGGATGGAATCGACTTCATGAAACGTGTCGGCTCTCAAACCGATACACCGGCTCTCGCTGCTACTGGACGGGTCGATCAAGTTTCTATCGACGATTGCATCGCCGCGGGGTTTGCATCCGTACTCTCCAAGCCGTTTACGATCGACCAGCTATCCGCCGAGGTTCAGTCGCTTCTCGACCGATCCGACGACCACTGAACGCGGTACCCGGTCGCCCGGGTAAGATGTCGCTCGTAAGGGAGGGGCTCTCGTAAGGGGAAGGAACCCAGTGGGCGAGGATCTCAGGCCGCATGGTGTCGGCCCGAGCGAACGGCGGAACGCGGATGCCAAAACATCCGGGAAGCGGGCGTCTGATGGCGCGCGCCCGGCGCAGAGTACTCCAACGCAGAGTGCTCCAGCCCAGAGTGGTTCATTCGATGTCAGGACGCAGTCCGTTCGCACCAACTTCCACGACGGATCCTCGATTTCGAACCGTCAAGATACGTTCTCGGCACTTCCGCATACCCCTACGGCCGGCGAATCAACGAACCGACTCGATGATCGCAGAACGGACCTCCTGCGAGCTGCCAATATTCGCCACCGTCGCCATCAGAATCGCGAAACAACGCCGACCGAATCGCCTCGCCGTCGGGTCTTGCCCATGTTCACTGGCGGCCTCGGGACCATCATGGTCATGGCGGGGCTCTTCATCGCCGCCCAGGTTTCCCAGCCCGTGGCTCCGGAGGTAGAGGTACTCGCAAACAACATCGCTGACTCTTCGACTTCGACATCCACATCTGAGGTCGTAGAAACCGTGGGCCAGCCCCTCGGTCCAATAGCGTCGACGACGACCGCCACGACTTCGGTGCCTGATACGACCGCCGGCACGACTTCAACGACCGTGACGCGACGTTCGCCCGTCACAACGGCACTGTTACCAAACGATCCAGGACCGATCTCGCTGGATTCGACCACAACCACCACGGTGGTCACCGAGACACCAAGCACGACCCTTCCCGAGATCGGATTACCGACGTCAACTACAACCATTGCGGGACAACCCGAGGCGCCGTCGACGACCCAGGCCCCGACGGTGCCCGTCACCACGACACCAACGACCACGGTTCCTGGTTCGACTACAACCGTGCCAACGTCGACGACCACATCTACAACAGTGACATCAACGACCGTTACTACGACTACTACGACGACGGTCGTAGATTCTCAAGAGCCCACTACCACCACGATCCCGGAAACCCAACAGCCCACGACCACGACGATCTTCGACGGCGACTAGCGCCGGTGCTTCAGGATTCTGAGAGAGAAACGCTCTCGATGACACAATCCTCGATCGGCCTCTCGCCTGCCCGGGGTTCGGCAGCAATCGCATCTACCGCTTCCATTCCTGCTGTGACCTCACCGAAGATCGTGTATGCGTGTGGCAAACCGACATCGGCGAGACAGATGAAGAACTGGGATCCATTGGTGTTTGGGCCGGCATTCGCCATGGCCAGCGTTCCCCGACTGTAGCTGCCTGAGCCCTCGAGTTCGTCACGAAACTTGTAGCCGGGACCACCGCTACCCGTCCCCGTCGGGTCCCCACCCTGGATGACGAAGCCAGGAACGACCCGATGAAAAATCACCCCGTCGTAGAAGCCCTCCCTCGCCAAGAACAGGAAGTTGTTGACTGCCTGAGGCGAACGGGCGGCATCGAGCTCGAGCTCGATATCGCCCTTATTGGTGTGCAGCGTTGCCCTGTAGGTTTTGCTCAGATCGATGGTCAGCTCGGGCGCCGCGTCGTATTTCATGAAGTCTCCAGTCCCAACGTTGGGCAGCACGATACCCGGATGGGCAGCTACCGGGTGATCTAACCGGCTCGCACCAAACGCAGGATGGTGCCCATCATTTCGATCGACTCCATCGTGATGGGATCGAGCACAATTTGGACATGGTCGACCTTCGCAGAGAACGCGGCGATCTGTTCTGCGATTTCTTGCGCAGTCCCCGTGATCGGCGGGACTTGGACATCGGCTCCCATCACCCTCCCGCCCCCTGCGGGGAGTGCAACGGAGATCGCTACCGAAGTGGTGATCTCTGCGCGTTCACGGCCCGCCGCCCCGAGCGCACTGTCAAGCCGTTCCAGGAGTGGATCCAGGCCCGCCGGATCATTGTCGAACCTGCTCCACCACTCGTTCCACCAATTCAAGTGCGGCGCAGTAATCGACAGCATGCGGGGCCCGGTAGATCCGATCATGATCGGTAGATCTGATCGGGTCGGCGGCACCATCGGTAGGTCGCGAATCTGATAAAACTCGCCGGAAACATCAGCGTGGCCGGTCCGGATCAAGGATGTAATGATCGTGAACGCCTCTTCAAAGCGGCTCACGCGCTTTTCGAACGCATAGCCGTATGCATCGAACTCTCGTCGATTCCAGCCAGAGCCGAGCCCGAGCACCAGTCGGCCACCCGAGATCTCGTCCACCGCTGCTGCCATCTTGACCAACAAAGCCGGATTGCGCCAACCGGTCGGCGATACCAGCGGGCCAAGCAGCACCCGATTCGTGACGGCGGCGATCGCTGCCAACTGGGTCCAGCATTCCCACGGACCAAGAGCGCCTTCCGGCTTGTCATAGAGCAGGTGGTCACCGAGCCAGAGCGAATCGAATCCGACCTCCTCCGCAAGGATTGCCATGGCCCGATACTCAGGCCACGGAACAATTCGTTCAACTTCCGGAAGCTGGATACCGATGTGCACGAACCAACCCTATCGACTCTGATGCTGGGCTCATCGGGTATGCGGGCGAGCCATATTGACTCGCCCTCCATCTAATCTGAGGGCATGGCTTATCAGGCGCCGTTGCGCGATATGAAGTTCGTCCTGGATGCGGTGGTCGGTCTCGATGAAATCGTCGAGATGCCACCGTTTGTGGCAGCAGATCTGGAAACCGTCTTTGGCGCCCTCGACGAGGCAGCCCGGTTCGTGCAAGATCAGGTTGCGCCTCTCAATGAGATTGGTGATCAGATCGGATCGGTTCGCAACGCCGACGGATCGGTCACCACGCCGCCGGGATTCAAGGAGGCGTATCGCCAGTTTGTTGAAGCCGGTTGGAGCGCGGTACCCGTCCCGGAAGAATTCGGCGGGCACGGATTTCCCCTCCTCGTCGGCACTGTCGTGATGGAGATGCTCAATGCAGCCAACATGGCATGGACTCTTTGTCCCTTGTTGACCCAGAGTGCCATCGATGCACTCATTCACCACGGCACCCCTGAGCAGCAGGCCACATACCTACCAAACCTCCTCACAGGCCAGTGGTCCGGGACCATGAATTTGACCGAAGCCCACGCAGGTTCTGATGTTGGAGCCCTGCGTACCAGGGCTGAGCCCGCAGATGACGGAAGCTGGCGTATCAAGGGCACGAAAATCTTCATCACCTACGGTGAGCACGACATGGCTGAAAATATCATCCACATGGTGCTCGCGCGAACACCGGGTTCACCACCGGGTACGAAAGGAATCTCTCTTTTCATAGTGCCCAAGTTCCTGGTAAACGAAGACGGATCGGTTGGCGAACGCAACGATGTGTTTTGCGCATCTCTCGAACACAAAATGGGCATTCATGGAAGCCCTACTGCCGTGATGCACTACGGCGAGAATTCCGAAGGGGCCGTCGGCTACATGATCGGAAGCGAAAACGAGGGCATGCGGGCCATGTTCACGATGATGAACGGCGCACGTCTTGCGGTCGGCAACGAGGGTCTCGGCATCGCTGACCGTGCATATCAGCAGGCGGTCATCTTTGCCCAGGAACGGCATCAGGGTCGCGCCATCGGATCTACCGAGTCATCTCCCATCATCGACCATCCCGACGTCCGACGGATGCTGATGACCATGAAGGCCTACATCGAAGCAATGCGTTGTGTGATTTACGCGGATGCTGCATTCATCGACCGGAGCATCGGAGCCGCAACCGTCGAGGAACGAACTAGCGCCTCCCACCTGGCGGCGCTGTTCACGCCGATCAGCAAGGCCTGGTGTTCAGATCTTGGCTGCGAGGTGGCGTCCCTCGCGTTACAAGTCCACGGAGGAATGGGATTCATCGAAGAAACCGGTGCCGCCCAGCACTATCGAGATGCCAGGATCGCTCCTATCTACGAGGGGACAAACGGCATTCAGGCGATCGACCTTGTGATGCGCAAACTTCCACTGGAGAATGGAGACGTTATTGCCGGGCTCATCACAGACGTGCGTGACACCGTCGATAGTCTGGCCCATCGCCCGAACCTCGCAAGCAAGCTTCGCTCGGCTGTCGACGCCGTAGAAACGGCAACGGCACACCTCATGGCATCCTTGCCAAATGATCCCAATCAAGCCCTTGCCGGAGCGACTCCGTTCCTCAGACTGCTAGGGACCGTTCTCGGCGGACACTTCATGGGCCAATCGTTGGTCGCGGCTGAATCGCTCGCCGACGCACGCGACGGGGATCAAGAATTTCTGGAAGCCAAAATCGCTACAGCTTCGTTCTACCTCGACCAGTTGCTTCCGCAGGCGATTGGGTTGGTCGATGCGATCGTGGCTCCCGACGAAGCCCTGTTCGCCATCGAGCCGAAATACCTGGTGGGTTGATCCCTCGAGCGAACGGGGCCGCATGGAGAATCCGAGAAGTTGATCTTCAACGACTAGTTGAGAGACACCGAATACATCTGGTCGCGGAATTGATAGGGCGAAGCGCCCAGTCCGGGAAATTCGGCGACCCAGTTGAGGTAACAACTACCGATTTCCGCGCCGTGAATGCAAACCCAGGTGGGTTCCAAGGGATATCGCTCATCGATGTCATCATCGAGGAGCGCATATGGGTCGACTGTGAGCTGGTGCTCGATACAGTGCGCATAGCCACGCATCCGTGAGGCCCAGCAGGCTTGAATCTGGCATTGTTGAATCTTCACCTCTCACAAATCGACACGCGATGAGGGTCGCTTTACGGATTTTCGTAAAAGAACTGTCCGGTCGTTCGGGTACCCTCACCGAATGGCGAAATTGGTAATCACGGTCATCGGCGACGACCGGTCGGGTCTCGTTGACGCACTCTCTGGCGTCATAGCCGAGCATGGGGGAAACTGGGATCGGAGTCACATGGCGGAGCTTGCCGGCAAATTTGCAGGCATTGTGCTCGTCACGGTCGACGATCAAAACACCGAGGCTCTCATCGCGGACCTCGAACCGCTAGAGACGACAGGATTGCTTCACATCACGGCAGAGCGGGCCATGGATCAGCAGCCGGTTGAGGGCGGCAGCCGTCTTCAACTCAGCCTGGTAGGACAGGACCATCCAGGAATTGTCCATGAGGTCTCGCACGTCATCGCAACCTTCGGCGCGAGCATAGAAGAACTAGAAACCGAAACCGCCGATGCGCCGATGGGCGGGCACATCTTCAAAGCCGAAGCCGTTATCCATCTGCCGGCCAAGCTGGCTGCGGACGACCTGCATGACGCGATCGAGGCGGTGGCAACCGACCTCATGGTCGATCTTGTCCCGTATGGGCTCGAGTAGGGCAGCCCGAACTTCGGACGGAACCGGTATCACGAACGGCGCACGACGCGGTTGCCCGACACCTGCACCCCTTCGCTGATGAGCAGTTCTGCCTGACGCCGTTCGTGTCCAGGAACCAGCCGTCCGGTAGAAGTCACTACCCGCCACCACGGCAATCCATCGCCGTCGCGAAGCACCTTTCCAACAGCACGGGCCGCGCCCGGGAATCCGGCTTCTTCGGCAATCTCGCCGTAGGTAACAACGTCCCCCGGTTTGAGTGACTTGAGGACCCTCGCGACTTCGCTCGTGAAGTCGCGAGCCGAAGATTTCACCCCACGATGAAGGTGATACGGAGCGATACCTGGTAGCCGGTGATTTTGCCGTCCTTGATCAAGACCTGTTGATCTTGCACCCAGGCCGCTTCCATATTGTTCAAGGAGTCAGATGCCTTCTCGATCCCGCTCTCGATGGCATCATCGAACGACACGTCAGAGCGAGATGAGATCTCGATCACCTTTGCAACAGTCATGTAGACCCTTTCCTCGCAGGCGAGCATCGATCGTCGCCAGTGGCCAGTACCATAACCCCGGCTGGAGCCGCCGTTGTGGCCATCTACCGCCTTACTTTCGGCCACTCGATCGAAGATTCCGATTGGTTGTCTGTCACGGCAACGGCATGAAATTGCTGCAGTTCAGGAGTACCTCATCACCACATTCGAAGACCTCGGAGTTGACAAGGCAATCGTCAAGACACTGGCGGCCAAGGAAATCACGACACCGTTCCCGATTCAGGTTGAAGCGATTCCGGATGCGCTGGCCGGACGCGATGTTGCCGGGAAGGCTCAGACCGGCTCAGGCAAGACTCTGGCGTTCGGCATTCCGGCCCTCCAACGAATCGGTTCGGCCAAACCACGCCATCCGCTCGGATTGATTCTGGTCCCGACCCGCGAGCTCTGTATTCAGGTGGCGACCGAACTGGCGCCGATTGCCCAGTCGATTGGCAAATGG
>JABDOU010000180.1 GCA_013043085.1 Acidimicrobiia bacterium | reverse complement strand
GTACCAGGTATTCGTCGATTTGCTCGGGAGTGCATGCCTGCAAAATGTTCGATGGCCGGTGAACGATGTATTGCAGTGCGTAGCTCGTTGCTCCCAGTTCGCGGTCGACCAACGCCATCGTGACGTTGTCGAGACCGGCCCCCCCGTACTCGGCGGGCATGTTCGCGGCATAAATCCCCGCCGCGATCGCCTTTGTCCGGATGTCGGTAACCAGCTCATCCGGCACCCGACCCGATCGCTCAACCTCCTCCTCGTGCGGCATCAGCTCGCGTTCGGTGAACTCGCGAGTCGTCTCCACGATGAGTTGCTGTTCGTCTGTAAGCGCGAAGTCCATTCGTCGATCCTACGAATCCCGGTGGGCTTCCGCGATTTCGGCAAGGACCGCGGCAGGACCAGGCCGAATCGGCGTTGACCGGCCTGCATTGGTGTCGACGTGAACCAGCAGTTGCTCGATGCTCGCCACATGGTCTTCGTCCGCGTACATCTCGTGGATGAAACGAAAGCGTTTGGCGTGTACCTCGAGCACTTTTGTAGTGAAACGGAGGGCGGCATCGGCTCCCACCTCTTTCCGATAGCTGATGTGAGTTTCAACCGTGTAAAAGGAATGGCCGCCCGCCCTGTAATCGTCATCGATCCCTATATAACGAAAGAGCTTGTCGGTAGCCCACCCTGCCGCCAGAAGATACGCCGACTCCGTCATGTGCCGGTTGTAGTCCACCCATTCGGGCTCAACCGGGCAGGCGTACAGCTCCAGTGGATTCGGAATGCGGTCACCGGTTTTCCAGCGCTGCTGCTGGACGCCATGCAGCCGCTCCTCCCAACGGGCCAGAGTGCGGCCCGCTCCGACATCATGTGCCTTGAGACCACGCATTACCGCGATCAGATAATCATCGCGAGTACGTTCGAGGTCGGCGATGGATCGGTCCCCCGCCTGCAGGCTTGTTCCCTCGACCATCGCGTCGATGAGATCATCCGAGAGCGGCGGGGCCACGAGCTTCGTCCAGGGCAGCTCCAGGGCAGGACCGAACTGCTCGAGCATGTGGCGCATACCGTTTTCGCCGCCTGCCAGATGGAATATGAGGTTTGTACCCATCCCCGCCCACCTGAGGCCCGGGCCGTAAAGAATGGCCTCGTCGAGTTCGCCGGTGGTAGCAACACCGTCGTTGACGAGGTGGAGGATCTCGCGCCACATGGCCTCCTGCAAACGGTCGGACAAATAGCCCTCGATCTCGGTGCGCACCCGCAGCGGATACATCCCGAGATCTTCGTACACCGCGATGGCTCGTTCCAGAGCGGATTCCGACGTCTGGCTACCTCCGAGCACCTCGACCAGTGGCAGCAAATAGACAGGGTTGAACGGATGTCCAATGACCAGCCGCCCGGGATGCCTAAGTCCCGCCTGCAGGTGCGATGGCAACAGACCGGAAGAGCTTGATGCCACAACCACGTCCGGGTCGGCCACGGCATCGATCGCCTCGTGGACCCCTTTCTTCAGCGATTCGTGCTCGGGAACGCTTTCTTGCACGAACTCGCTTACCGAGACGACCTCTTCGAGAGATGCCGCGAACTCCAGCCGGGTGGGATCTGCGCCGGGGAACACACCGAGCTTGCGGGCAGATTCCCATGCCCTATCAACCGCAAGCCGAAGCCGCTCCTCGGCGGCCGGGGCCGGATCAGTGGCAACGACGTCCCATCCACGAGCCAGGGCCCTGGTGGTCCATCCGGCACCGATGACTCCGGTACCGACCACGCCGAAGCGCACTAGCGCAGCCGGGGGTTGAGCGTGTAGGTGGACGTGATGGTCGCCGAACCGAGTACGTGTCCATCGATGGTGGCGTTCAGTTCGTCAATCGTGAAGCCAACCGACAATCCGACCGTTGCAACATCGAGCGCATAAACGGTGAAATCGTACCGATGGAGGATCGAATCGTTCCATGGCGGGCACGGGCCGTCATAGCCCTTCCAGGTTCCGCCCATGTCCGGATCCCCCGCAAACCACGATGTGTAATCGTTCACGCCCTCGATCGGGCCGTCCGCCAAACCTGGCTTTCCGCCAGGCGTGACGCCATCGGAATAGGCACCAGCCGCCACATGCTGTACGCCCGCCGGCAGATCGGCAAGCAGCCAGTGGACGAAATCGACCCTGGGTAGATCTTCGGGTACCTCGCGATCCTCCTGATTGACGTCGTCTCCCGCGGAAGGAACGTCCACGTCGATGCAGGTCACCACGAATGATTTCGTCCCGTCGGGGATGTCAGTCCACGCCAGGTCCGGATTACGGTTGGCAGCGAACGTTGCGTGGCTGTTGGGATCCGGCACGCACAGCGCATATTCCGACGGGATGGGAGCGCCGTCCGTGATCGAATCGCTGGTTAGTCGCATCGTTTCCTCCTGAATTCCAATTCCTAAGTTCCAATTCGTCTCTGCGGGTTCTTCTAGTAGCCAACGTTCTCCAACCCTTTGAGCGCCAGCCGCTCTCTCGCCTCCGCCGGCGTTGCCACCTCGCGTGATAGCTCGTCGATGATGCGCACGATCTTTTGTACCTGCTCTTCATTGGATTCTGCCAAGCGTCCTTTACGAAGGTATAAGCCGTCCTCGAGGCCAACCCGGGCGTTGCCACCGAGCAAGATTCCAGCGGTCACCAGGTCAAACTGAAATCGCCCACCGCCGAGCACTCCCCATTCGATGTCGTCGCCGAAGAGGCGATGTGCCACCGTCTTCATCGTGACTACGTTTTCGACATCGGGTCCGATGCCGCCGAAGGTTCCGACCACGAACTGCATGAAGATTGGCGGCTTCACCAGACCTATGTCGGCGAAGTGGGCCAGGGTGTAGAGATGGCCAACGTCATAGGCCTCGAACTCAAAGCGGCATCCGGTCTCGTCGGCCAATTCGGTGAGCATGTATTCGATATCTGCGAAGCTGCTGACGAAGGGTTCTGACTTGGTAGAGAGAA
Organism: Acidimicrobiia bacterium; assembly: GCA_013043085.1. Lineage (GTDB taxonomy): Bacteria > Actinomycetota > Acidimicrobiia > Spongiisociales > SHLN01 > JABDOU01. The sequence continues at coordinate 2,585 of JABDOU010000180.1, read as the reverse complement.
GAAACTCTTCTTCCCAGTCGTACTTCCAGCGTCCCTCGTATTTGGGCACCATCTGGAACAACCCGTAGTTCATCGTGCCGAGATTGCACGTCGCCAGCTCTGGCTTCAGCTGCCGAATCGGAGCAAGCCGCTCCTCGATGGTCTGGCCCGTCGCACCGCCGGTCGTGATGGACACAATCGCGTCAGATCGTTCCTTGATGCCCTGGCAGTACTCCCGAAACAGACCGACGTCGGCGGTTGGCCGGCCGTCTTCCGGGTCCCTGGCGTGGATGTGGATCACTGCGGCCCCGGCCCCGGCTGCGGCCACCGACTGGTCGACCATCTCGTCGACGGTCACCGGGATGTCGATATTCATTGTTGGCGTGTGGGAACCCCCGGTCACGGCGCACGTCAAAATCAACTTCGACATGACCACCTCCTCATCTTCAAGGGATTCAGGTCATCTTCCCAGAGTTGGGCACGACCCGCAAAGAAAGGCCCCGCTGGGGCGATAGGGAAGGTGGTAGGGTCGATACGAGGACTAGAGGAGGTCTCATGTACCCGGCCGCGTTCGCCTACTCCGCTCCCGAAACTCTCGACGAAGCTCTCGCCACCTTGTCCCAGGAGGGGGAATCGGCCCGTGTCCTGGCCGGTGGTCAAAGCCTCATCCCGATGATGAAGCTCAGACTTGCCAGCCCCGCTCATCTCGTCGACATCAACAACATCTCGGGACTCGACCACATCAATAGTGCAAACGGCTATCTGCGCATTGGCGCTCTGGTGCGACACAACGACATCGTCAACTCGGCGGACATCGCGGCTCACAACGGGGCCATCGCCTCTGCTGCACCCTGGGTTGCCGACCCGCTCGTGCGAAACCGCGGCACTTTGTGCGGATCAGTAGCCCACTGTGATCCGGAAGGCGACTGGAACTCGGTCATGTTGGCCGTGCGAGCTGAGGTCGTTGCCCAATCTGCGGCCGGCGAGCGGGTGATACCGATCGACGATTTTGTCGTTGACTTCTTCACCAACTCGCTCGAGCCAGGTGAGATCGTAACGGAAGTGAGGATCCCGAAATACACGGGGAAGGGCGGAGGCGCCTATCTGAAGCTGGAGCGCAAGATCGGCGACTACGCGACCGTCGCCGTCGCTACTCAACTGCAGCTCGGAGACGACGGCAAGATCTCCGAGGCAGGAGTCGCGCTGACGGCCGTAAACAACAAGAACACGCGAGCTACTGCCGCGGAGCAGGCGCTGGTGGGTCAAGAACCGTCTGATGAGCTGTTCAAAGAGGCAGGCGCGCTGGCCGCCAGGGCAGCGGAGCCAGAAAGCAACGTCCGTGGGACAGCCGAATGGAAACGCAACGTCGTCAGCGTGTACACACGCCGGGGGCTCGAAGCATCCCTGGCACAGGCCCGGGCATAGGAGGATCACATGCAGATAAACGTCACGCTCAACGGAGCATCGCTTTCCTCAGATGTTGAAGCCCGCCAGCTCCTCGTCGACTACATCCGCGGAACGGGCGCAACCGGCACCCACATCGGCTGCGATACGACGAGCTGCGGAGCATGCACCGTTCTGATCGACGGCACGCCCATGAAATCGTGCACGATGTTCGCAGTACAGGCGAACGGCAAGTCGATCACAACGGTCGAGGGCCTCAAACAAAACGGCGAACTGCATCAGATCCAGGCTTCGTTCAAGGAAAAGCACGGGCTCCAATGTGGGTTCTGCACACCCGGCATGATGCTGACCAGTGCCGCACTCCTGGAGCAAAACCCGGAACCGTCTGAAGACGACATCCGGTGGGCGATCAGCGGCAACATCTGTCGCTGCACGGGATACGTGAACATCGTGAAGGCCGTCCAGCACGCCGGTGAAGAAATGCGAAAGAGCTGAGGAGACACAACCATGACAACAACCGCTCACCTGAATACTCCTCCTGAAATCGGCGGCATCGGACACAGCGTTCGCCGCCACGAAGACGCCCGGTTCATTCAGGGTGCAGGCAACTACGTAGATGACATCGAGCTCAAAGGCATGCTGCACATGGCGATCCTTCGGAGCCCGGTCGCGCACGCCAGGATTCTGTCAATTGACACGTCTGAAGCCGAGGCCCTGGAAGGCGTGGTGGCCGTGGTGACGGGCGAGCTCATGGCCCAGCACAACCTCGCATGGATGCCAACCCTGTCCGGCGACACCCAGGCCGTCCTTGCCACCGACAAGGTTCGGTTCCAGGGCCAGGAGGTGGCGGCCGTTATTGCCACGGATTCGTACACCGCCCGTGATGCCCTGTCGCTGATCTTCGTCGATTACGAAGAGCTCCCGGTCATCACCGACCCGCGCCAGGCCATGGCAGAGGGAGCCGTGGTGATCCGCGATGAGAAGGAAGGCCAGACCGACAATCTCGTTTACGAGTGGGAGTCGGGTGACAAGAACCTGACCGACCGTGCCTTCGCCGAAGCCGACAAGGTGGTGAGCATCGAGACCCACTACCCCCGTTCCCACCCGTCTCCGCTCGAGACCTGCGGAGCGGTGGCGGACGTGGACCCGATCACCGGGCAAGTCACCGTGTACATGACCTCCCAAGCACCCCACGCCCATCG
>JABDOU010000172.1 GCA_013043085.1 Acidimicrobiia bacterium | reverse complement strand
GGATGGCAAAGCCGATCCGGTTGACAACGTCCTTCACAATGCTCCCCACACTGCAGCTCAGGTCGCGAGAGACGAGTGGACTCACCCTTACTCGAGGAAGCAAGCGGCCTACCCCGCGCCATGGCTCATCGCGTCCAAGTTCTGGCCTGCCGTCAGCCGAATAGACAATGCGTTCGGCGATCGCAACCTTTTCTGCGAGTGCGTTCCGGTAGAGGCCTACGCCTGACCTGGCCGTGTCCTGGGCAATGGTCAGACGAGTGAGGAAGCTGAAGCCATCGATGGGAGGTCCATGAAGACTGGAGGGTGCCTCTGCGGGGGTGTGCGATACGAGACGACAGGTGCTCTACGAGATATCACAATGTGTCATTGCCGCATGTGCCGCACTCAGACAGGGCTGTATTACGCGGCGACGGAATCGGCTCTCGACGACTTTGCGCTGACGTCGGACAAAACCCTCACGTGGTACACATCCTCGGAGTGGGCAAAGCGAGGCTTCTGTTCCACGTGCGGGACTGCCCTGTTCTGGAAGGCAGATGAGCATGACCGGATCAGCATTCTGGTCGGTAGCTTCGATGACGATCCAGGCCTCGTGGTAGGGAAGCAGATTTTCACCCGATACAAAGGCGCGTTCTACGAACTCATCTCTGACATCCCGACGCTCGAAGAGGGCCGCTGAGGCTATCGGCCGCTGCCACTGCCTATTTCATTCCGCCTCCATTGTGACTGCCATATAGGACATATCGCGATATATCGCGATATGTCCTATACTGTCACCACTTCATCAGCGAGCGACAGCACGAAGGGAGCACAGATGTCTGCATATGCACAGCATCCCCAGTGGGATATTCCCCCGATCATCAAAGACATAATGGAAGCCGTAATGACGAACATGTCCGGAGGTCAATGGCAGAGCAAGAGAGGCCGCAGGACGATGTTCGGTCCTGGATGGGTGATGGGCGGCCCGGCCGGACCTGGCCCGTGGGGCGCCGGCCCCAAGGCAAGTAGAGGCGATGTACGGCTGGCAATTCTGTTCCTCCTCGCCGAAGAACCAATGCACGGATACCAGATGATGCAAGAGCTTTCAGACAGGAGCGGAGGCATGTGGCGACCGAGTCCAGGCTCGGTATACCCAACGCTTCAACAGCTCGAAGACGAGGGACTGATTGAACCAAAGGAGGCCGCGGGCAAGCGAGTGTTCGCATTGACCGACGGCGGACGCGACTACCTGGAAAACCAGAGCGAGCCGGCACCGTGGGAAAAGTTCAACGCCGGCAGCCACGATCATTTCGTCGGACTACGAGACGCAGCCTTCCAACTCGGAGCGGCACTGATTCAAGTGGCGACCTCGGGAGACGAAAGTCAGGTCGAGGCCGCCAGGGACATCGTTGCTGACGCCAAGTCGAAGGTGTACGAGATCCTCAAAGAGGACAACTAGCGGGCTGCAGCCGCAAGCCGCGTGGCCGCTCCCACGGGACCAGCCAGCTCGATGCGCCTGCCGTCCCGGGCTGATATAACGATACGACTCCCATCGAGAAACCCGCCGGTGCCGACTTCAAGGGAGATCGGGGCCTCGAACGTCGCCGTCTGCGCGTTTGAGCTGGAGCCCACCGCGCCAACCAGACTCACATCGCCGCCGGCATGCAACGCCACGACCGGATGCAGCATCCACACGCCGGTGGATCGACGGATGTGGATCCACCTGATCAGGGAGAGAGCCCCGGTTGGCGTGATCACGACCAGAAAGAGTCCATAGAGCATCGTGATACCACCGGGGGTTGCCGCATCACCGAGAACCGAGAGCCAGGCGATGGCGGTGAACACGGCCAGGAGCGTCGTCGTCACTTTGTAGTGCCGGTACCCGCCCTTTATGACTGCTGGACTCCACGCCACGACATCGTCGAATTCCTCGGCCAGTCGGAGATCACCCCGACGGGGAGTAACACCCGATAGCAGAAACGATGCAAGCCAATCCACCCCGGATCATCGGCGAGACCGGGAAAAAACACAAGCGACCATGCATCCGACGACTGGTCCCCGGTTTCGAGGTTTCACCCCGATGCAACGTCGCGAATCATACGCACCACCGTGCCAACACCTGCTTCGCTATATCCGTCCGGGAGTATGAGGTCGGCGTAGCGCTTCGAAGGCTCGACGAACTGGAGATGCATGGGTCGCACCATCGTTTCCCACTGATCCAACACCGTTTCAACTGTTCTGCCCCGATCAGCGACGTCGCGACGCAGCCGCCGCATCAATCGAACGTCGGACTCGGTATCGACGAAGATCTTCAGATCCATCTGTTCTCTCAGCAGCCGATCGGAGAGCACGAGAATCCCTTCCAGGACCACTACCGGCTTCGGCTCGAGAACCGACACAGCGGCGGTCCGCAGGTGCTCGGCGAAGTCGTAGACAGGGATTTCGACAGGCTCGCCAGACCTCAGAGCAGACAGATGTTTGATCAATAGCTCGGTCTCGAGAGAGTCGGGATGGTCGAAATTGACCTTGATCCGCTCTTCGAATGGACGATCGGCCAAATCTTTGTAATAAGCATCGTGGGCTAGCCAGCCGACCTGATCGGGATTCAGAGCATCGATGATGGCCTGAGCTACGGTCGTTTTTCCAGAACCCGACCCTCCTGCGACGCCGACGATGACGGATCTACCCGACGGAGGCCATCGGGGGATCATGGCCTGCTCAGAAATTCTCTGAGATAGGGCGTATACAAAGGTGCATCTAGCAGGAACGAGTCGTGACCTTTGTCAGAGGAGATATGAACATGCTCCGCGTTGACTCCGGCGAAGGCCAGCAAGTTCACCATCTTGTCCTGCTCCTCGGGGTAGAAGCACACGTCGCTGTCCACGGTAAAAACGAGGAAGCGCTGATCCTTGCAGCTCCGAAGCAATTCGACCTCGTCGATGGCGTCGGTCGGTCCGAGCAGGTCAAACGTCTCCCATGCATCGATGATGCGAAGGAACGTGTTGGCATCAAATCGATCGATGAACTTCTGCCCCTGATACCACATGTAGGACTCGACGGCGTATTCGATGTGAACGTGTTCGGGAAGTTCCACCGTCGGGACCACCTCTTGTCTGGCGCGGTACTCCATACCTTTCAGCGAGACGAAGGTCTTGTGCTGGATCATTCTGGCAAGGGCGAGGCCTTTGTCGGGCGAGGGACCGTCGTAGTAGTCGCCGCCGTTGAAATGCTCGTCATTGACGATCGCAGTGATCTGTTCGAAGTTGTGGAGGTGCTGTAGCGAAGTGACCTCGATTCCCGAGGCGATGGGAATCACCCGGTCGACCCGGTCCGGGTATCGGGTCGCGAGGCTCAGACACATGTAGCCCCCGACGGATCCACCGGTCACGGCATGGAGTTTCTCGATGCCGAGTTCGTCGAGGACTTGCATCTGAATGTCCACCATGTCGCACAGGCTCACACGGGGAAAAGAACTCCCGTACCGGCGTCCCGTCTCGGGATTGATGGATGATGGGCCGGTCGTGCCATAGCATCCTCCCAGCACATTGATGGCGATGACCGCAAATCTCTCGGTGTCGAAAGCGCGGCCGGGGCCGATGAAGGAGTCCCACCACCCTCGCTGACACTCTTCATTCCATCGGTAGGCGCCCGGCACCGATGCCGTGAAACCCGCCGCATGGTGGCTGCCCGTGAGAGCATGGAACACCAGGATCGCATTCGACCGGTCTTCGTTCAACTCGCCGTAGATCTCATATGCATTCGTCACGGAAGGAAGCGTTGCTCCGCTGCGGAGTGTCACTGGAGTCTCGATCGTGTGGAATCGAGTTTCGGTTGGCGTCAGCATGAGTGCGAAAAACTTACCTGCTGACCTTCAAAAGGCAACTTCAACCTTCCAGGAAACGCCTCATCGATGCCAGAGTCTCATTGGGCGCCTCGAGCATCATCATGTGACCCGCGCCTTCGATGATGTCGAGACGGCTGTCCGGGATCATATCTACCAGTGCTTTGCTGGCTGCGAGGGGCGTCATGCGGTCCATCGAACCAGCTATGACGAGCGTCGGGACGCCAACCGCACCCGCAGCCCGTTCACCGCCGGCGTAGGCATTGCAGGCCGAAAGGTCTTGACCAAGCACGCCGGCGGGCGATCGTTCCAGCAACCGCAGACCTCCTCCGGTCATCCATACGCCGGCTCCGGGGTGGCCTCCAAGGTGGGATGGTTTTCCGTAGCCCCAGGCGGTGATGAGATCGAACGCCTTTTGATCTCCGGCCTGTGCCGCGGCGAGAAGCTCGGGGTGGACCGGCAACTCCAGAGCAGCCCCGGTGAGAATCAATCGCTCTACCGACTCGGATGCCCCGAGCTCAAGCGCGATGAGAGAGCCCATGCTATGACCGACGATCGTCGCTTTCTGCAGGCCGGAAGTCACGATCGCGCCCTCGATGATTCCGGAACATTCTTCGATGGAACCGGCGGCCGGCCCGGGTGATCGGCCGTGTCCAGGAAGATCGACTACGAGAACGGCGAATCCGTGGTGGCTGAAGTAGCGGGCTTGCATCTGCCATACGGTTCGGTCGAACCCGGACCCGTGAAGGAACACGATTCCCGGCAACGCGGGCTCGAACGGTCGACCGGCGGTTGAGGCATCCACGATCCTTCCGTCGACGTCGATAATCATCGTGGCTCGCTCATCGCTGCGAGGCGCGTAGCGCCCTGCGCAGATCGTCAACCAAATCGGATGGGTCTTCCAAACCCACGGACATGCGGACCAGCTCTTCGCCGATGCCTGCCCGCTTCAGCGACTCGGCGTCCATGGTCTGATGCGTCGTGGAACCCGGGTGGATGATGAGCGACTTGGCGTCTCCGACGTTGGCGAGATGGGAGAACAGCTGCAGCGACTCAATGAACTTACGCCCGGCGTCTCGCCCTCCTTTGATGCCAAAGGAAAATATGGCGCCGCACCCCAGTGGAAACATCTTTTTGGCGCGCTCGTGATCCGGGTGATCTTCCAGCTCCGGGTAGCTGACCCATTCCACTTCGGCAGCCTCTGCAAGGAATTGGACGATTGTCCGGGTGTTGGCAACGTGCCGTTCCATACGCAAGGGAAGAGTCTCGAGTCCTTGCAGTAGGTAGAACGAGTTAGCTGGACTGATCGCAGGACCGAAATCTCTCAGACCCTCGACTCTCGCCCTGGTTATGAAGGCAGCCGGACCGAACTCCTCCGCAAATCGGAGGCCGTGATAACTCTCGTATGGCTCGGTCATCGTTGGAAACCGATCGGTTCCCTCCCAATCAAACGTACCGCCATCGACCAGGACGCCGCCGAGAGCGACGCCGTGGCCACCCAGGAATTTGGTAGCCGAGTGGTAGATGAGATCGGCTCCCCACTCAATCGGCTTGAAGAGATACGGTGTCGCAAACGTGCTGTCAACCAACAGGGGAATTCCATGCTCGTGGGCGATTGCGGCAATCGCAGGCATATCCATGATGTCGAGACCTGGATTTCCGAGCGATTCTCCGAATACGAGCCTGGTGTTGTCGGTGATTGCGTCGGCAAACCCGTTTGTGTCACCGGGCTTGACAAACGTGGTCGTGATGTTGGCGAATCGGGGAAGGGTGTGAGCCAACAAGTTGTGGCTGCCTCCATACAAAGCGGCGGACGCCACGATGTGCTGTCCGGAACTCACAAGC
>JABDOU010000224.1 GCA_013043085.1 Acidimicrobiia bacterium | reverse complement strand
CAGGTGGCAAGCCATCGGACGCAGGTCGTGGCGGACAATCTGCTGCAGGAGGTGTAGACGGCTCAGGTGCATGGGATGACCTTGCCGATACAGTTGAGAACATAAGAACCAGGTTCGGGGAAAAGGCGGTTCGGCCTGCCAGGCTTGCTGAGGCAGAGGACGTGTCCAACCCGGACCGTCTCTATGGACCAGGAGATAGCGGTTGATCTTCGACTGATTTCCAAGTAGGCGTATAATCGATCAGGTTCTCAGGAGTATTCACGACATGCCACTCAACGACCATGAGCAGAAGATCCTCGACGAGATCGAGGCGCAGTTCTACAGGCAGGATCCCAAGCTGGCGGATCGCGTTCGCAATGCCTCGGTCGGCATCTTCGGTGGTGCATCGATGGTGTGGATCATCATCGGGTTTTTGCTCGGACTTGGCCTCATGATGTTTTTCTTCCCTCAGTCGGGCGGCACCCCGCTGGCTGTCGTGGGCTTCGTCATCATGGTCGGATCGGCATGGGCAGCCCTGCGTCGACTTGACCGAAGCGGTGATTCCTCCCATCGCCAGACTCTCGGCAACGGCGTCATTTCACGCCTCCGGTCGAAGTGGCAGCGAGGCGCCTAGCTGTCTAGAGTGGCCGGACCCCCTTGGCGGGAAGGTGGCGGGACCGATAGACGACCGAAGATCTCCGGACTCACACCGGGATCGATCGGGTCACCTTGGATGGTGACCATCGTTCGATCAATAGTTCATCGGGAACAGGACTGCGGCAACGGGTCCGGCACAGCGTTGTTGCTGAGCACAACAGACGGGCACACGTTGCTCGCACAGGTAAGACACGGGCAGGAACAAAAGGGGAGACGGAGGAAAACGGGCTTGGAAGGCTTTACAGCTCAGCAGGCAGTTCGGCTAACGGGATGCACAGGACATCAACTTCGGTATTGGGATCAGAAAAATCTCGTCTCACCGTCACTTCAGTCCACAGGGGGACGCCCCGGACGCCGACGCCTTTATTCATTTCGAGACATGGTCGCGTTACGGGTGGTGAAGAGCCTCCTGGACAACGGCATGTCGCTCCAACGAATTCGGCGCGCATGGAGCTATCTCCGTCGCACCGGGGACATGGACGCTCAACTGGAAAAGATCGCACTCGACGCCTCCCGGGCCAATGACAGTGACGAGGCAGTCATGTCGGCTCTCCTCGAAGGTCAACTGGCTTTCTTTGCGTCGATCAATGCGATCGCTCGTCAGGTCGAAGATGACATCACACGCTTCGAGCTCGATCGGGAATCTTTTCTCGAAACGATTCGCCAGGTAGAAGACGACGTTCTCTCGGAGGCGTCAGGCGCCTGACGGCCGCTTCCCGGCGAGGCGCCCCTGGCCCCCGTGAACCCGAGGCGGCGGACGGCAAGTTTCCTCGCAGATCTCTCCGTGGTTTCTCGACCTCGTTTTCTCGACTCCCCTTCTCGACAGGTTCCTTCATCGCCGATCATGCGCCGGTGATCTGCTACGGACGCGAAATGAGCGACCTCAACCGATACAATGCCAGCAGTCGACGCGGCAAAGGCTCGGTCTTGAGCTCCCTGGCCGTTGCCTGATATGAGCGGACAGCCTCAGCCAATGCTGTCCGGTTTGGATCGCCCGGTGGACCGTAGGTCTGTCTGCTGTACGCAAAGGCCAGAGGGCGCATCTCAGGCCGCTCAGCGGCATATTCGATCGGCGTGTCTGAGATCGACGGCGGATGGTCGGCGTCGCTGAGTCGATCAACGATCTCGGCCCAGATTCCACTGATGTCTCCGTGCTTGATCGCCGCCAAACGACGCCGCCTCCGTATCGCCTTGAGGCCTGGAATCAGTCCGAATACGACACCGGCGAGAACGACGGAGCCAACGGCTTCCGGAACCCAACCCGGCAACGTCGAGTTGCCATCGGACTCGCCGCCGCCGGCCTGAGGGATCGGAATGTCGAATTCATTCTCACCCGGGAACAGGGGAACAGCTCCCGTAATGTCGGCCAACCGGGCACGCTCAGCGGCTTCGATGCTTTCGAGATACGCGGCAGCATCGAACGGTAGGGCGTCGGTTGTCGATGGGGTATCGGCTCTAGGGGTTGGATCGAACGGGATCCAGCCGAGTCCCGCAATCCACAGTTCCACCCAGGCGTGTGCGTTCCGATCTCGTACGACCACCGTGTCATTCGAGACCTGCGTTCCTGGCGTAAAGCCAAGCACGACCCGGCTCGGGATATCCAGTGTGCGAGCCATGACTGCCATCCAACCGGCGAACTGCTCGCAGTAGCCCGACCGGTAGTGCTCGGAAGCAGGGTCGAGGAGCCAGTCCTCGGTGGGCGTGCCGGGGGCGGCGGGTTCGACATCGAGGCTGTATGTGAAGCCGCCCGTACGGCGGAAGAACGTTTCGAGGGCAATACCTTTTTCGAAAGCAGTCTCCAGGCCCAGCGTTTCGTTGCGAGCCAGGGCAGTGATGGAGGACGGAACCTCATCCGGGAGTTCGAGGAATCCGTCAAAGTCATCCGGGATTTCCGCCTCGGGAGCGATAGCTTCGGAACCCTGGAAGACCCCGTCGTCTCCTGCCGCCGAGAACAAGGGAGAGACACCTCTTTGTCCTGCACTGAGTGCTATCAGATCGAGTTTCGGGATCTCAGAAGTCACCGAGTACGACAGACCGCGATACGCGTTGGCGTCGATGTGTAGCGAGCCGTCCGGCGCCACCCGCGCTGTTTCGTAGATGAGCCGATCACTTGATGCGATCGAGACCGGTGAATAGGCGGCAGGCAACCAGCTATTGGCCAGGGCGTCGATCACGATGGTCTGCTCGACGGGCACGCGTTCGCCGGCGTATTGCTGGTTCTGATC
>JABDOU010000149.1 GCA_013043085.1 Acidimicrobiia bacterium | reverse complement strand
CGTCGGAGAGTTTTCGTGACTCGGGTACGATGCGGCCAGCGGCGCCGTTTGACTGGAGTGACATGCCCGCAACCGTGGTAATCGGGGCTCAATGGGGAGATGAGGGAAAGGGCAAGGTCGCAGACGTTCTTGCCGAGTCGATGGACCTCGTCGTTCGATATCAAGGCGGCAACAACGCCGGGCACACGATCGTCATCGGCGAAGAGCGGTTTGCCCTGACTCTGATCCCCTCGGGCGTGCTGTCCGAAGGCGTGACGCCCGTGATCGGAAACGGATGTGTCGTCGACCCCGAGGTCCTGCTGGCAGAAATGGCGACGTTGCGCAGCCGGGGCGTCGATCCCGACCGGCTGCGAGTGTCGGCGAACGCACACCTCATCATGCCTTACCATCGCCGCCTGGACGCTCTGCAGGAGCGCTATCTCGGGAAGGGTCAGATCGGCACTACCAAGCGTGGCATCGGGCCCGCTTACACCGACAAATTCACTCGTCACGGAATCCGCATGCAAGACCTGTTTGATCAAAAGATCTTCGAAGACAAACTCGACGTCGCTCTGCGCGAGAAGAACCAGGTGTTTACAAAGATCTACAACCAGCTGCCAATCCGGCGCGACGAGATCATCCACGAGTACATGGGATATGCCGAACAGCTCGCCCCGTACGTCACCGATACATCGCTTCTCACCTGGCGGGCCCTGGAAGCAGGAGAGAACGTGCTCTTTGAAGGAGCTCAAGGAACTCTGCTCGACGTAGACCACGGAACCTATCCCTTCGTGACGTCATCAAATCCAACGGCCGGTGGCGCCGCTGTCGGGATCGGCATAGGGCCCACGTCAATCGAACGCGTTATCGGGGTTGCCAAGGCCTACATCTCGCGGGTCGGAGCCGGTCCCTTTCCCACCGAGCTATTTGACGAAGTCGGCGAGACCATGGTGGACGTAGGAGGTGAGTATGGAACGGTGACGGGCCGCCGGCGCCGGTGCGGTTGGCTCGACCTCGTGGCTCTCCGCTATGCAGCCCGGGTTAACGGGCTGACCGATATTTTCCTGACGAAGCTCGACATCCTTTCCGAGTTCGATCTTCTCAAAGTGTGTGTCGGCTACGAATACGAGGGCGAGAGGTATGACGAGTTCCCACGCCAACAACGCATCCTCTACGACAGCGTGCCGATCTACGAGGAACTGGCGGGATGGCATACCGATATCACAGGCGTGCGCTCCTTTGCAGAACTTCCCAAGGAGGCTCAGCGTTATGTTGAATTCATCGAGGAGCGGGTCGGTGTGCCGGTGTCACAGCTTTCCGTCGGACCCCAGCGCTCGGCCACGCTCGTACGATGAACGTTCTCCTGATCGGGGGAGGGGGACGCGAGCACGCCATGGGCTGGCGCCTTTCGAAGTCGGGCGCGACGGTCACATCTGCGCCAGGTAATCCAGGGCTCGCCGACCTGGGAGAAGTGCGCTCCATCATTCCCGATAGTCCGTCCGAGGTGGCGGCTGCGGCTCGTGACTTTGATCTCGTTGTAATCGGTCCTGAGCGTCCGCTAGCTGCCGGCGTTGCGGACGCAGTGCGGGCGGTCGGCGTGCCATGTCTTGGTCCAGGCATTGATGGAGCCCGATTGGAATCCTCCAAGGCCTTCGCCAAAGACGTGATGACCTCTGCAGGAATTCCGACGGGACGCTATTTCGAAGTTTCGAACATGGAAGCGGTCGGTAAAGCGATCGATGAGATGACGCCCGGTCCATACGTCGTCAAAGCCGATGGTTTGGCAGGCGGCAAAGGCGTTCTGGTGACTGATGATATCGAAGCCGCCCGGTCGTGGGCGCACGAATGCCTAGAGGGGCGATTTGCCGAAGCGGGTGACACCGTGATCATCGAGGAGTATCTCGAGGGTCCCGAGCTGAGCGTGTTCGTGCTCACCGACGGCGTCACGTTTGTGCCATTCGGAACGGCTCGCGATTACAAGCGTCTCGGCGATGGCGGGACCGGACCCAATACCGGTGGGATGGGTTGTTTTTCGCCGGTCCCGTTGCCATCGGGACTCCTGGATTCGATTCACGCCGATGTTGTAGCCCCGGTACTTGCCGAACTACGCGCACGCAACATCGACTATCGCGGGTTTCTGTATACCGGACTCGTGTTGACTGCGGATGGTCCCCGGGTGCTCGAATTCAACTGCAGGCTGGGAGATCCCGAGGCGCAGGTGGTTCTTCCGCGCCTCCGAGGAGATTTTGGTGCGATGCTGATGGCGGCCGCGACGGGGGAAGGGCTCGATCGGGAGTCCCTCCGCTGGTGGGAAAAGGCCGCCGTCGACGTCGTGCTCGCCTCCCCTGGGTACCCGGAGGCGACCAGAGCGGGCCAACCGATCCACGGGTTGCATCTCGTGACCCATCTCGACGATGTCCTCGTGTTCCACTCTGGCACCCGGTTCAAACGGGGCGAGATCGTGAGCTCAGGAGGGCGGGTAATCAACGTTGTCGGCATGGGTACAGACATTCCGACAGCCCGCAGGCACGCTTACGACGCCGCCGCGTTGATCGCATTCAGCGGAAAGCAGTACCGAACCGATATCGCCGACGAAGTTTCCGTACAAAAAGGAGCAACGTGAAGGTCGCCATTCTCATGGGATCAGAAAAGGACGAAGACAAGATGGCCCCCGCGAGCGAGGTTCTCGACAGCTTCGGCATCGAACATGAAGTCCACGTCATGTCGGCACATCGCACCCCGGATCGGGTAGCCGCCTTCGCCACGGCTGCCCGGGATGACGGGTTTGGGGTGATCATTTGCGGCGCAGGCAAAGCAGCGCACCTGGCAGGCGCAGTCGCCGCACACAGCACAGTCCCGGTGATCGGAGTTCCGATCGAGGCAGGTGGACTCGGCGGCATGGATGCATTACTTGCGACGGTCCAGATGCCAACCGGTATCCCGGTGGCGACCGTTGCGATCAATAGTTCTGCGAATGCAGCGTACCTGGCGGTATCCATTCTGTCCCTGGCCAGTATCGACGCCGCCAAACGCCTCGACGAATATCGGGAGAGCCTTCGTTGATCGACCGCTACACCCTGCCCGAGATGGGCGCCATCTGGGCCGATGAAAGAAGATGGCAGGTCTTTCAGGAAGTAGAGGCCCTGGCCACCGAGGCATGGGAAAAGCTCGGGCTGGTGCCCGTCGGTGTTGCGGATCGAATCCGCCACGCGACGACTCCAAGCCCGGCTGCAATCGCCGAACGCGAGCGCATTACCCACCACGACCTCGCAGCGTTCGTGGATCTGCTCTCTGAGCACACCGGACCTGGAGGTGAGTGGGTTCACTATGGCCTGACGTCGTCGGATGTCATCGATACGGCACAGGGCGCGATCATGGCTGAAGCCGCAGACGAAATGCTGACCGTTACCGCCGAGCTGCTGACGACCATCAAGCGCCGCGCACAAGAGCATCGCGATTCCGTGATGGTGGGCCGCACGCATGGTATTTGGGCAGAACCCACGTCGTTCGGTTTGAAACTCGCCGGATGGGCGTTCGAAGTCGAGCGTTCCCTGATGCGATTGCAGGCAACCAGATCAACGGTGGCGGTTGGAAAGATCTCGGGCGCGGTCGGCACGTATGCCCACGTCCCACCGGAGGTCGAAGCCCATGTTTGTGACGGTTTGGGTCTTCATCCCGAGTCGGCTTCCACACAGGTGACCGCGCGTGATCGCCACGCCGAATACCTGTCGACGCTCGCGCTCCTGGGTGCCTCATTGGAGAGATTCGCAACCGAGATCCGCCACCTGCAGCGGTCGGAGGTTCGCGAAGTCAGCGAGGCATTCGGCGATGGTCAGAAGGGCTCTTCCGCCATGCCCCACAAGA
>JABDOU010000131.1 GCA_013043085.1 Acidimicrobiia bacterium | reverse complement strand
CCTTGTTACTGTCGAAGATACGCGTCGCATCCCGGAATGGGGTACTGGTTGCAAGATCCGGGCGGTGAGATTTCGGCTGCAGTCAGGGACTCAATTGCCAGAATCTCGGTCCTGATTCTCAGTGCTGCCCTCATCGATGAACAAGGTGGAACCTTTTACCAGCAAGGGGACGTCAAATCGCCATGAAGTCGGTCACGCTCTTTGCTTTGGTCGCACTGCTCTCAGCCGGCTGCAGCGGCGGCGATGCAACCGCGCCAACTTCGTCACCCGCGACTCCAACGACGGCAACGACCACCTCCACGGTGGCGTCAACGACGGTGACCACTGCGCCGCTAGCCGCTGCGACAACCTCCTCCACCACCACGATCCGGCTCGAGCCGGTTCGGGGCGAGCCCGAGTTGCTGGTAGCGCAGGACAACTCGATCTATAGATACTCGTCGTTCGAGTCTGCGCCGGAGCTCGAGCTCGAGTTCGACTGCGAAATCGTCAGTGTGGTTGGAGACCACGCCGGCAACCTCTTCTTTGAGGCATGCCATCCGGATCATGATGGGATCTACTTCCTCGCTGCCGGCTCTGACTCGCCGCTCCCCGTCGTTGTGGGATCGCACCTCGATCCCATCTCCTTGGAGGATCTCGTGCAGCTAGAAAGCGGACCGACCCTCCTCTACGCCCGCCTCGTCGATTTCGAGGTCCTGCGTTTGTTTGCGCTCGATCTCTTGACCGGCGAAGAGACCGACCTCGGTGTCATCGGCGGTTTAGAGGAACTGGCCATCAATTTGTCTGCCTCAGCAGAAGCCGTGTCGCATTTCGGCTGGTTGTCCTGTACCCGGGCCCGGGGACTGCCTGAAGGTCAATGGACCGTCCTCACGCTGCCCGACGGTGACGAATCGTCTTTCTGCCATCCCGATGGCGCCGCCTTCGTTGAGCAACTGGGCAATGGCCTGATCACCTACGTCGAGGCCGAAGGCGAGGTTGTCCCGTATGAGAGCGAACTCGGCTATCCCGACGAGATACTCATCGCCGCCTCAGGACGCCTGATCGTTGGCGTACCGATCATGGGTGGCACGCCGTCAACGACCATCCCTTTCCCCGAGCCGTGGCGGATCGACCGCATCGACCAGGAACAGAACCTGTTGATCGTCATGGCCAGCGACGGAGGAGAGACCCGCAGCTTTCCGTCACCCGCCAAGAAGTCGACCGAGATCGTTGTACTCGAACTCGATACGAACGAGACCACCACAGTTCCCGGAAACTATGGCACGCTGACCGTCCCCCTGTCGCCCTACACCGACGCACTGCTCACCCGCCTGGCCGAATAGCCAAAAACGAAGGGCATCGGCGGGAGCGGGCGGTTTCCTCACACCCGGCCAATATGTTGTGCCTGGCGCCCGTATCGCTCTCCATTTTGAGTCGACAGGCATGCCATACCTGGTCACGAACAGCGAATCTGGGTTCCCGTCAGCCTCGGAGAACCTGGATGGTGCGGTCGCCGTGGCTCACCCGGCTGGCGAGGATTCGGGCGACGAAGATGTGGAACTCGCCGGCCACCTTGTGATCGGTGCTGCACAACACCTCGAACGCCTCTGGTGTCATCTGCAGCACATCGCATTCCGTCTCGGCGATCACGGTCGCTGTACAGGGTTCGTTGCGATACAGGCCGATCTCGCCGAGCACGGTCCCTTCGTGAATCGTTCGCAGTCGCACGTCTTCTTCGTTTTCGCGTTCTAGCAATACGGTCGCTCGTCCTGAGGTGAGCAGATAGATACCAGGCGTAGGATCGCCCTGGGTCATGAACCGCTCCCCCTCGGCCAAGGTCCTCGGCTCGAGATACGGAGAGAGTTTGGCAGCCAGCCCATCCGGTAGCGCTCGGCTATTAGTTTCGGGCCGATCCACATTTGCCAGCAGATGATCCTCACACCACGCCGTTGCATGGTCGAGATCCCTCTGCTCCACAACGACATCGGCGTACTCCGCCAACAAATCGGCGAACTGTTCCCTGCCCGTCGGTCGAAGTCCTGCAAACACGAGAGTGATGTCGTGATCCCGGGCAAGAAGCGTGATCCGCTCGAAGAGTGCGACTGCTGACGAGTCGACTCCCGACACCAGCCTGAAACCAAAGATGACATAGCGGACGCCCACGATGTCCTGGATGAGATGCTTCATTCGATCGAGAATTTGATTGGCGGTGCCGAAGAAGATGAACCCCTGCAACTCGAGGATCACCACCTGGTCCCCCACCGAGCGGAGGTATTCGGCATCCCCCAGGGGGCGTTCGATGTTGCTCTGGTGATCCCGAGCCGTCAACGAATGCTTGACCACCTCGATACGGCTGTAGCGATACACAAACAGCGTGATGGCCGCTGCCAGGCCTACCGCCACGCCCGGCAAGAACCCAACCGTTGCAATGATCAGCACGATGCCGACCATGAGCCCGTAATCGAGGCGCGTCATGCGCCGGCGGGCCGTCCACAGCCATTCGATCATGAATTCGAGCCCGTAGAACAAGAGCACGCCACCGATGACGAACTGTGGGATCAACTCCAACACAGCGCTCCCCACCAATGCAACACCCAGAATCAGCAATGCCGCGATCACCGGCGGACCCCGGCGTCCACCCAGAAGCCGGTTCACGATCAGCGTGTCAGACAGGTAGAGATAGCCAGGAGGAGCACCGAAAACGCCTGCGGCCAGGTTGGCATAGCCTGTCGACGTGAGCTCGTCGTTCACGTCGACATCGCTGTTTGTTCCCACTTCCAGAGCACTGAGATACAGCAACAGTGTGAGCGGCACCAATAGCAGGACGGTCGCCAGGCTCGCAATCTCCCCACCGATCGCACCCCAGTCGGCATCCGCTATCGCCCCGATCGCTCGAAAAGGCTCGAGGCCTCCATCGGGAAACGGACCCAGTAGCCAGCCCCGGCCAAGCGACTCTTGCTGGTCGACATCGAGCACCCGGGTGACGATGTGAAACCCGCCGATACCAACAGTCAATAGGCCCAAGAAGATCGGCTTGGGCCAATCGCGGTATGCGGCAACTACGAATATCAGCCCAAACGCAAGCCCGGGCCACAGCAGACCGAGCGAAAGCTCGCTCGTGAAGGCGTCGATCGACACATCAAAGTCCAGCAGATCGAGTGCTCCCACCGTTATCAGGTAGCCGGTGCCGGCCAACAACCCACCAATCACAGGAAACGGAACGAATCGAGCAATCTCACCCAACCGGAATCTCCCCATGAGAAGAAAGACCGCTCCGATCGCCAGGCTCGTGACCATCATCATGACGATGACGGTGTCGATCGCCCGTGGACCAACAACAGCGGTCGCGATCGAGGCGGCAGCCAAGGCGATGATGGCGGCGCTGTTGTCCTGGATACCTGCGTACATCCCCGCAAAGCCGCTGGTGAGGGCAATCACGAGTGCCGCCGCGGCCGATCCCAACAGGCCCACCGCTATGCCCACAGCCAACCCGTCAGCCAAATCTCCTGAAAACACCAGTGACATCAAGGCGACACCCAAGAGCGCGTTGACCAGGCCCAACATCACTCCCACTGCGATCGTCGTAGGAAGGCGGCCAGGAGCGAAATCCTGCAACACCGACCGTACGCCCGACTGACCGCCGTCGGAAAGAGATTGATCGGCGTGGTCGATGGCCTGGTCAGGGGTGGCCATCG
>JABDOU010000103.1 GCA_013043085.1 Acidimicrobiia bacterium | reverse complement strand
GGATAGGTTTGATTGGCGAATCTCAAACCTCAACACGAGACCTGTGTTGATATGATCGGAGGTTGACCGTCGAACGTTGAAAGGAAGCCCATGGCAGCAAAACTCGACTTCCAGGGTTCCCACGAACTGCCTGTGGACCGCGAAACCGTTTTCGATTATGTATCCAACCCGCTCAACGACCCCGAGTGGTGTCCCCTGGTTGCGAGTTGCGAACAAATCAACGGCAACGGCCCTGCACCGGGGGCGGTGTATCGCTGGGATCAAGTTTTGGGTGAGAACCAATCGGCGCCGATGGATGTAACCCTCGTGGCGATCGAACCGCCCGGCTGGGTCGAATGGGCGCTCGATAACGAAATGATGGGATATCGATCCACGATGTCTTTCGAGCCGACCGACACCGGGGGGACGCGCATCACCCAGCACAATCAGACCACGGTCAAGGCGGCCCCGGAAGAGGCAACATCCGAGCTACAAGAGCAGGCCGCCGGCGTCATGTTCCAACAATTTGAGAACCTGACGAACATACTCTCATAGCGTCTAAACGACGCGGCCAGCCAGGTTATGCCACTGACATCGTGACGCCTTCTCGCGCAAAGCTTGGCCAACAGTGGCCTTCAATCGATGCGGACTACGGCTTGCCTATACGTTCCATGGCCGACCTTGTCGGCATCAAAGATGTCACGTTCTTCAACCCACTTGTGGGTGCTGTTGTACATCTCTTCGGTGTATGGCTCAAACACGATTCGTTCGCCGGGTCCGAACCTGCGTACATCGACGAGTCGGGCGTGACGCTCGGGTAATTCGTTGAGGTAGTAGTGGACGTAATCCTGGTGCATCCGATCGATGTCGGCCTGGGCCATGCGAAGCGCCTCGTAATACCTTCGTGCGTCGTCGGGCTCGACCCCATCGTCGATCATGGCGGCGATCATGAACGTGCAGTCGATGATTTTGCGGAAGCCGAGCTGTTCAACGACATAGAGCTGCGGGCCGAACACCGTTGCCGCAGGCGCCGTTCCGTCCAGCAACTGATCGACTCGATCAGACGGGTTGCCCCCGAAGTGAAGCTCGATCTCCTCAGTGTTCAAGAACGGTTCCAGCGCCTGGATTGTTGTGTAATGGCTTCCCGATTGATAACCCACATGGATCGGAACGCCCGCCAGGTCTTCCGGTCGTCTCACCGGCGAGCCTTCCGGAACGACAATGGCGCAAGGAGAAATCGAGTACGACTCTCCCCACAGCCGACCGTGATCGGCCGACGCTGCCATGTTCACGGTCCAATGACAGGCACAACTGATCGCTCCGTCACGTCCCTCCTCATAGGTTTGATACGCGCCTTCGAGATTGTCGAAGAGAGCATCGTGTGAGGTCGAACGTTTGGGGGCATCTTTTGTCAGAAGACTGTGGGCCCGTAATTCGTAATCGTTCAGACCGGCAGCCGTGAAATAGCCCTTGTCGTGGGCAATCCACTCCTGCAGCCGTCCGTGCGGGTTGATGATGAAGGTACTCAAGAGATCCTGCCGTTTCTTAACTCGCCGCTTTCAGCATACGACAGCAACAAGACGTCTGCGGCAGGACGCCCAAATCCGATGTCTCGAACTACGCCTCGTTCACGATGATCGCAGTCACCATTCCGAACATGCCCTCTTCACGTTCAACGTGCGTCAAGATGTGACAATGCCAAACCCAGACCCCGGCCCGATCTGCCTGGACGAGAACGGAGTACCGCTCTCCCGGCGCGATGTTGATGGTGTCTGCAAAATACGGCTGATCCAACGGAATGCCGTCTTTGGCGTAGACCAGTTGTTCGAACTGATGCAGGTGCATCGGGTGGTCGGTTAGGCCCTCGTTGTAGTAGTGAACGACGAACCAGTCGCCCTCATCTACAACCAGTGGTTCGGTGGCCGGGAAGGATTTGCCGTTCAGGGAGAATCCGATGTTGCCTGCGTCGTTCAAGACCATGGGCATCTCCGCTGCCAGCTCCAGGTCAGCGGGAATCTCTATACCCGAGACGGTTTGGCCGAGCGGCAGAGGCACCTCGTCGATTATGAAGGCGGCGAACATGCCGTTTACGACCTGCATCTGCGCGTGGTGGTGAGCGTGATACATGCCAACCGCCGGTTCTTCGGCATCGAATTCGTACACGAAGGTCTCGCCCGACTTGATCAAAGGCTGGGTCAGCGGGGCGACGCCATCCATGTTGTTTGGCGTCGATACTCCGTGCCAGTGGATGTCGGTACCCATCGGAAGTTCGTTGTGCACGACGATACGGAGCTTGTCTCCCAGGTCGACCCGAATCTGGGGACCCGGAACAATGCCGTTGTAGGTCCAGGCCTC
>JABDOU010000091.1 GCA_013043085.1 Acidimicrobiia bacterium | reverse complement strand
ATCACGAGGTGTCGCGATGGCCGCATTCATCACAGCCAGGATTGCGGTACGGGCCTCTTTGGCCTGATAAAGCGCCTTGGACAACACTTCAGAAGGCAAACCTTCGATCTTGGTGTCGAGCTGCATCGCAGTAATTGTCTCCGCCGTGCCTGCAACCTTGAAGTCCATATCACCGAGGGCGTCTTCCGCACCAAGGATGTCGGTGAGCGTCACAAACTCGCCGTCCTGAGCGATGACGCCCATGGCGATTCCCGCAACCGGACCTGAGATCGGAACGCCGGCATCCATGAGCGAAAGGCTGGATCCGCAGACCGATGCCATCGAGCTCGACCCGTTCGATGCCAGCACCTCAGAAACGAGGCGAAACGCGTATGGGAACTCCACCGGGTCTGGAATGACCGGGAGCAGCGCCTTTTCGGCGAGCGCTCCGTGTCCGATCTCACGACGCTTGGGACCACGCATGAAGCCGGTCTCGCCGGTCGAAAACGGCGGGAAGTTGTAATGATGCATATAGCGCTTCGACTCGTTGAGATCGATGGTGTCGAGCATCTGTTCCATGCGCAGCATGCCAAGCGTTGTGACGTTCAATACCTGGGTTTCGCCCCGGGTGAACAGCGCTGATCCGTGTGCTCTCGGCAATACGCCAATCTGGGCGTCGAGTTGCCTCAAGTCGGTCGGCCCGCGTCCGTCGAGGCGGATGCCTTCCTTGACAACGCGGTTACGCATTGTCTTCTTGGCGACGGCGTCGAACGCCTTCTTCAAGGACTTCTCGAAGTCCTGATCATCGTTGTCGCCCATGATGGTGGCAACCACGTCTTTTTTGAGCTCAGACTGAGCGAGCCCTCGTTCCTTCTTGCCCGTCAATGAGATAACGGGAACCAGGCGATCGCCCAATACTCCATTGATCATGTCGACGTGCTCGTCCGTAAACGGAACGACAGAGTCGTATTCCACCTCGTCGATTTCCACCATGCTGCGAAGCTCGAGCTGGGTATCGATGAGCGTGCGGATGTAATCCTTCGCCTCTTCGAGGCCTCTGGCTACGGCATCCTCATCAGTCGGAGGCTGACCGCCTTCGATGAGTCGTACCGCTTCTTCCGTGGCGCCCGCCTCGACCATGATGACGTCGATCCCGTCCTGGGAGTTCTTGACGCCGGCAACCAAAAGGTCGAATACCGACTCCTCGAGATCCTGGTACGTGGGAAATGGTTCCCAATTGCCGTTGCGATATCCGAGGCGTACTGCGCCTACGGGACCCTCAAATGGGATTGGGCTCGACGAGAGTGCTGCCGAGGCACCGTTCAACGCGATGACGTCGTACGGGTTTTCGAGATCTACAGCCATAACCGTTGCCACGATGTGGGTTTCGCTCAGGAAACCTTCGCGGAACGATGGTCGCAGTGGTCGGTCGATCAAGCGAGCGGTGAGCGTGGCCTTTTCGGTTGCCCGTCCTTCACGCCGAAAGAACGAACCGGGAATCCGGCCCACGGCATACATCCGCTCTTCGACATCGACCGTGAGTGGGAAGAAATCCTGTCCTTCCCGAATGTCGCGCCTGGCAACGGCGGTTACCAGCACCTGGGTATCGCCGACGACGGCTACTACAGCTCCGTCGGCCTGCCGGGCCATCTGCCCGGTCGTGAATGTGATCTCTTTTTCGCCTATCTTGGCTGAGACCGATTTGACGTTGTCAAACATTGACTCGTCTTCTCCTATGTATTTCGCACCCGTGTGGTGCGTATCTTCTTCGATTCTTCTGCTGTTGTTCTTCTGTCGGTGACAGCTGTCGTTGACAAAACGAGCCAATTACCAGTGATCACGGCTCTGTGTGATGCGGCTATCCGCCACACGGAGCAGTCGCCACTGACAACCACTCGACCCCGTTCCAGGTGAATTCCGAACTGCCGATCTATCGGCGCAAGCCGAGCTTTGCGATCAGCGATCGATACCGTTCAACGTCCTGGTTTTGCAGGTAGTTGAGAAGGCGTCGACGTTTGCCAACCATCATGAGCAGTCCTCTCCTCGAATGATGATCCTTTTTGTGGATCTTCAGGTGTTCGGTGAGATGGTTGATCCGTTCCGTGAGGAGGGCAACCTGGACCTCGGGTGAGCCCGTGTCGGTTTCGTGTGACCGGTGCTCGGCGATGGTGGTGGACTTATCTTGCATGAATTCCTTTCCCATTTCCCGACGCACGTCCAATCGATATCGACTGGCAGCCTCAGAGAAGGGTCTTGTGGAACGACGTAAACAACACCGACGATTGTCGGCGATGTGAAGCTTAGCGACCCTGGCACAGAACTGTTAGCAGGTGGCTTCCGAGCGCACTAGTGGCTCAGCACCGCCTCGGCTTCTATCTCCACTTTCCATCGAGGATCGAGGAGCGCCTTGACGACGACCATGGTCGATGCCGGACGAGCTGCGGCAAAAACCTCGCCGTGTACCAGCCCGACTTGTTCACTATCGGCGGCGTCGGTGATATACATCCGCGTCCGCACAACCTCATCGGCGGTTGCGCCCGCCTCCTTGAGCGCATCGACGATGATGGAGCACACGAGACGAGCCTGAGAGGCCGCATCCTCAGGGACGTCGTTGCCGTCCTTTGCAATCGGCGCGGTCCCGGCAACGAAGATTCGGTCGTCGACGCGCACCGCCCGACTGTATCCATAGGCTTGTTCATACTCGTTGCCGCTCGAAACTCTCTGTCTGACCATATCGCTCCTATTCCCGTCCGGGGCCGGGGGTTCCGTCTTCGAGTGACGGGTCACCGGACGCTCGTCCCACGACTTCATGACGGTCGATGTAGCTGCCTGCAAACGCCTGAATCGAAGCCGCAACCGGCAATGCCATCAATGCTCCAGGAGCCCCCATCAACGACCCACCAGCGAGTGCAGCACCAAATGCGACAGCGGGGTGCAGCGCCATGGTCCTGGCCGTGATGCGTGGCGAGATCAGAAAGTTCTCGATCTGCTGATAGATGACAACAAACACCACGACCCACACCGCTTTGATTGGGTCTTCGAGAAGGCCAACGAGAATTGGCAGCACCCCTCCGACGTAGGTTCCGACGACCGGAACGAATTGCGAGAGCACCGCCAACCAAAGCGCCAGGGCCGCAGAAAAGGGCAAGCCGATCAGGTGGAAGACCCCCCAGGCAATGATGCCGGCGATCACTGCCAGGAGCAGGCGGGAGTAGAAATACCCACCTGTCTTGCCAATCGCGAGATCGTAGGCTCTCAGTATCTCCGTCTGGCGATGAGGCGGCTGAGCTGACAGGATTACCCGGCGCAGTCTTGGTGCCTCTGCTGTCATGTAGAACGTGAACAAGCCGATCGTGAGCAAGCGAAGCACGAGACCAAGCACCCCCGACGTGACTCCGAACGCTCCACCTGCAACACCTTCAGCGATTGCACCGATATCGGCATCCTTGAGGAATGTATCGGGATCAAAGTCGACGTCGATCCCGCGCTCAGCCAGGAGATCCACCACCTGCTGGGCGTAGTCCGGCGCACGCTCGACCAGCGTCCCGAGCTGTCCCGCGACGAGCGGAACCATGGCGACAACCGAACCGAGCGCAAACAGGACGAGCCCGAGAAACATGATGCCGGTCCCTGCTCCTCTTTTCAGTCCCCTCGATTCGAAGAATTTCACACCCGGTTCCAGAGCGATGGACAGGAAAAGCGCAATAAACAAACTGACGAGCAGGTCGGACAGGCGGAGCGCCGCCCAGACCGTAGCTGCAGTCACCAGCGCCAGCCATAGCACCATGAACAGCAGCCGTGGTATCCACGGCGGCATGCCGTCGCGTGGTTGAAACATTTCGAAGTCGCGGTCAGGCGAAGTCATGGCGGCGAGGTTACCTTCGATCCCCGCTACGGGATCTCGTCATGGACGAACCCCGGCGAATGCGTTCTGGTAGGCCGACAGCGCGCCCGGATCGACAGTGTCTATGTCACCTTCGTGCGGGAGGCCGAGATAGTAGAGATGCTTGCGGATCACAGCGCCATCAGCTTTGATCTGCGATGAGACGCCGTCTTCGAGCTCTTTGATAGCAATCGACGTGCCGCCACCGACGATCGGGCCCGCCGGAGCTCCCACAACCGAAATCATCACCTCAACGAGCCGGGAGATCGTCTTTGCTGTACCGGCCTTGCCCGCCGCCGATCGGTAAGCGGCTTCGGCCGCGACACCCATCAAATACCCCATGTTCGCAGCCAGGTGAAAGTGGCCACGGTCTTGTGCATTGAACCTATCGCGATACGTAGACCGACTTCCGGCCACCTCGGCGAAGATGTTCTCCAGTTGCGGCCCCTCGGCGGCCAGGACATGCACGAACAGCGGGACCAGGTCATCGGAAGATGGGCTGTGATGTCTGCGAAGCTGTGTCACAACGTCGCCATCCAGGAGACCAACCAGACCTGGCAACCCTCTGGTCGCAGGGACGTCTTGAGCCGGTTGCCACGGCGCCAATACGCCTGCTCCACCCAGAACCACATCGGCTCGCGCCGCCACGGACAGCCCCGTCCCGGTCGTGAGCATCTCTAACTCCTTCGACCGCATCTGTACACCCAACATCAGCTGCTGGATGGCACCCGATCCTGCCATCGCATTCAGCACGCGAACGCGATCGGCATCCGCTGCCACCGCGATGCCAGACGGAACCCGGTGGGCCGGATCTCGTGCGAGGGTTTCATAGACCGCCAATCTGTTCCTCAGGGCGGCTCCCGAGACGTACGGCAGCAGGTCGGCTGCGAAACGGGAGGCTTGCGCTGGTCGCAGCGATGCGGCAAGGAACCGCAGATGATCAGATCCTTCGTTGAATGAGAAGCCTCCAACCCATCCGCGAGTTTCGCGAATCCACGTCTCGATTTCGGCGTCCGAGAGCCGGCCAATCGCCGTCGGTCCGTAGGAATCGAGGGCTTCGACGACTGCTCGCGCCCTCGAGAGCTCTCGCGACCCGATGTCGTTTCTCAACGAGTCGTCGAGCAACCAGCGCAGCTCCCCTACCGCCTCATCAATAGCAGGGTTCTCGCCGGGCCCGACCCCCATCGCTCCAGATCGGCGCCGGGGGCGGGCAGCCAATCCGGCGGCCGCCAGTACGACGAGCATCCGCTGAAGAGAATCGTGATTCGGAAGCGTCCCGGAGGGTTTTGGCCGAGAGGGAACCCGCACGGTCGATAGCGATCCCACGGGTGTGGGGGGAGGCGGAGCATTGAGGCTGATCCCGGCAGCGGGATCTTCTCCGAAAACCGGAACGGACAACAAGAACGAAAAGACCAGAGCAAGGAGCATCTTCGTATGGTGTCGAAAGCACCCGCCCGGCGCAAGAGGGGTATCAGCCCTGCCGAACCTGTTCTACGTCGTGCTTGATCTGAGCTCGCAGGCTGTCGACCGAGTCAAACCGCTGTTCGTCACGGATCCGTTCGATGAAATCGAGGCTCAGCTCGCGACCGTAACAATCGTCTTCAAAGTCGAGGAGATGAGCTTCGACGGTCTCAGCGCCGTCACCGTCCATCGTGGGCCGAACGCCGACGTTCACCGCCGCCCGGTACCGCGCCTGGCCGAGAAGGGCTTCAGCGCGGTACACGCCATGTCGCGGGATAGCCAGATCCTCATCGAGCTCGAGATTGGCCGTTGGGAACCCGATATCCCGTCCCATTCGCCGCCCTTCGATCACTGTGCCGGTTAGGCGAAAGGGACGACCCAACTGCCGGGCGGCCGTAAGCATGTCTCCCGCTGCGACAGCTTCGCGAATGGCTGTCGAGGAAATCTTCTGAGCACCGTCCATAGCGGGGGAAATGGGGGACACATCAAATCCCATGGCCGCGCCCCACGCCTTCAGATCTGCAACCGTGCCGCTGCCATCGACCCCAAAGCGAAACTGGTCAGCAACAGCCACGAGACGCGCATCGAGGCCGGTCACCAGAAAGGTTGAACAAAACTCTTCAGGCGTGAGCCGGGAAAACTCCTCGGTGAAATCGGCGATGGCCAGCACCTCGATCCCGTGCTCCTTCAAGAGTTCAGCCTTACGAGAAAGGCTCGAGAGTCGAGGGGGTGGATTGCCGGGACTCAGGATCACCCGGGGATGCGGTTCGAAGGTCAAAACGGTTGGGATGAGACCTTCCCCTTCAGTTTTGAGATGCTCGATCAATGCCTGATGACCGCGGTGGACTCCATCGAGCATTCCGATCACGACCGCAGCATCTTGAACATCCCACACCCTGGGATCCCCGCGCATGATTCTCATCGAAGTACGACCCGGGATTTGAACCAGCCCCGCTCGGGTTCTCCAACCGCGATGAGGTCCCCATCGAGCCCGATCGCCGCTACTGAACCGTCGAACGTGTCCGGAATACGCACTTGACGGCCATGCCTGAGAGCTGCAGCGTCCTCGGCTCCGATGGTAAACGATGGAAGGTCGGCCAGCGCTCTGGCGGGGTCGACGAGGTGAGCGTCGACTCCGTCAGCTTCGAGCCGTTCGATCGTTGCGGCATCGGCCACCGACAACGATCCGTTTGTTGTTCTGCGCAACGCCGTCAGATGAGCGCGCCCACCAAGGCGCCTCGCGACGTCATCCACCAGCGTTCTGACATAGGTCCCTTTGGAGGACTGAATACGAAACGATGCCGTGGGATACTCTCCCGGCTCGAACCCGAGCACTTCGAATTGATGGATCGTCACCGGGCGGGCATCACGCTCGATTTCCTTACCCTCCCGGGCGAGCTCATACAGCTTCTTGCCACCGACCTTGACGGCAGAAACCATCGGCGGTATCTGTTCGATGTCTCCCACGAAGGTGCTCACAGCCTCTTCGAGTTGGCGCCGATCGAACGCCATCGGAGCTTTTTCCGTTATCTCGCCGTCTGCGTCTAGCGAGTCCGTAGCGATGCCGAATGTTGCTTCTGCAATGTAGGTCTTGGTCAGGTCTTGAAGGAAGCGGAGCAGACGTGTGACCGGACCAACAGCAACAACCAGCAGCCCGGTTGCCATCGGATCGAGCGTACCCGCGTGACCGACCTTCTTGACGCCGCTGAGCCGACGAATCTTTGCGACGACGTCGTGAGAAGTCCAGCCGGAAGGTTTATCCACCAGCAGAAAGCCGGTCACCGATTATCCATCGGCGAGAGCATCCCGCACCAAGGCAACGGCCGCTTCGGCCGATCCGGGGTAGGTGAAGCCCGCCGCCCGGGCGTGCCCTCCCCCTCCAGCGCTTGAGGCGATTGCGCCGACGTCGACATGATTGCGAGATCGGAGGCTGACTTCGACCGGACCGCCGAGATCCTTGACGAGACACGCGGTCTCGGCCTCGCGAGCGATGCGGATGTAATCGATCATGCCGGGCACGGCCGAGGGCTCAATTCCCGCCTTTTCGAGATCATCGGAGATCAGCAAAGACCAGACAAAGTCGTGTTCGGGTTCGAGCACAGCTCTGCCGGTCACGGCAGCGACTACCGACAGATAACCGAAAGGAACCGACTCGTAGATCTCCTGGCCGACCACAGCCGGCTCTGCTCCGGCCTCGATCATCGCCGCCGCCGACTCCAACAGCTCCGGAGTCGTATTCGAATATTGGAACCGGCCCGTGTCGGTTACCAACCCCACATGGAGACATGTGGCGATCTCCCTGGTCAGAGGCCAGCCGAGCAGCTCGAGGAGCCGGTGGGTCAGGAGTGCGCTGGCGCCGGCATCGCCGTCGATGACGTTTACATCGCCGAACCCCTCGTTTGTCACATGATGATCGATTACTACGAGATGTTTAGCCGCTTTGCTGTTTGAAACCAGAGACCCGAGACGTGCGCGATCGCCGGTATCAAACACAACCATGAGGCCCGGTTCCTCAGGAAATTCGTCCGGTTCGACGAGAAGGTCGAGCGGCAGGAAGCGCAGGTTGTCCGGAACCACGAACGGTTCCGAAAAGGAGACCGTCACGGTCTTACCTGCAGCTTTGGCGGCAAGTCCGAATCCCAACGCCGAGCCGAGAGCGTCGCCGTCCGGGCCCTGATGGCAACTGATCGCTATGCCGTCTGCTTGCTCGATGAGCGCCGCAGCTGCCTCGAGGTCAGTCACTATGCAACTCCCTGAGCTTCTCCTCGATGCGCAGTCCGGTTTCGATCGCCGGATCGACTTGAAAAGAGAGGCGCGGTAGGTACTTCATGCGAACCTGCGGACCGATCGACGCCTGGATCTTTGGAGTTGCCCTGCGCAGCGCCGCCGCAGTCGCCTCCTGTTCGCCCTCGTCTCCCAGTACGGTGTAATACACGATCGCATTCCGCAGGTCGGGAGAAGTATCGACTCCGGTTACCGTCACAAATCCGATCCCGGGGTCCTTGAGATACGTGATCTCTTCAGCAATCACTTCGCGAAGCAATTCATTGATTCTGCGCATGCGGGCTGTGCTCATGGCGTCACGCTTCCGGGTCGAGATAAGCAGCGGCGATCGACAATAACTCTACGTCCGGTCTCCTGTCCAGAAAACGGGTGATTTCCTGCGTCACGCGATCCAGCATTCCCGGACGCTGAGCGACAAGCGCCAGCCCCAGGGTGGCACGTTGCCATTGATCCTGGTGATCAACTTCCGCGATACCGATATGAGGGAACGCCTTGTGAAGATCAGTGATGACGTGCCGGACGACACTGCGTTTTGCCTTGAGAGAATGAACGTTTGACAGCCGGAGACCCACTTCGAGCGCGCGGGCATCCATTCAGGAGCACACGATCAGGTGCGAGCGACTTCGCGAACCCGATAGGCCTCGAGGATGTCTCCGACTTTGATATCTCGAAAGTTGCTGAGGCCGATACCGCACTCGAAGCCCGTTGCGACGGACTGTACGTCGTCCTTGAAACGGCGCAGCGAGGCGATCTGGCCGTTGTAGACAACGACCCCATCGCGCACGAGTCGGACGCGATCGTTTCGGGACACCTCTCCCTCCGTGATGTACGAACCGGCGACCATGCCCAATCTCGGAGCACGGAACGTGTCGCGGACTTCGGCGACGCCGAGCAATTCCTCGACCTCCTCCGGAGCAAGCTTGCCGACGAGCAGTTGCTCTATCTCGTCGAGAAGTTCGTAGATGATGTCATACGTCCGAATATCGACACCACGCTCTTCGGCCGCCTTGCGAGCATTGCTGTCCGGTCGCACGTTGAAACCCATGATGAGAGCCTCTGAGGCCTCCGCCAGTACGACGTCGCGCTCGGAGATCCCGCCAACAAGAGAGTGGACGAGTACGATCTTGCCGCCCTCACGTCCAATCTGATTGACCTTCTCCCGGATGGCTTCCAGCGATCCATGAACATCAGCCTTGATGATGAGGCGAAGCTCGGCATCGCCCGCAGTACGAAGTTCTTCGAGAAGCCCTGCCATGCGCTCGGCGGCAGTGGGGACGACCAGGTTCTGGCTCCTGAGTTCGGCTTCACGGGCTTCAGCCTGGCGACGGGCGATCTTGTCGCTCTTTACGACTTCGAAACGATCTCCTGCATCGGGGACACCCCCCCAACCCATGATCTGGACCGGTGTCGAGGGAGGAGCTTGCTTGATCTGGTTGCCCTGGTCATCGATCAAAGCCCGGACGCGTCCATAAACCGGACCGGAAACCAGACTGTTGCCCACTTTCAACGTACCGCGCTGAACGATTACAGAACCGAGTGGGCCCCGCTGAGGGTCGAGGTTGGCCTCGATGACGATCCCGCTGGCGGATGCATTCGGATTGGCTTTGAGGTCTTCTAGTTCGGCGGTGAGTCCGATGAGTTCGAGCAAGTTGTCGATCCCATCTCCTGTGAGAGCAGAGACTTCTGCCGAGAGGGTTTCGCCCCCCAGGTCCTCGGTGACGAGATCGTATTCGGTGAGCTGACCTCGCACCGTGTATGGATCGGCCTCCTCGAGATCCATTTTGTTTATCGCAATGATGATCGGAACCTTTGCGGCTTTGGCGTGGCTGATTGCTTCGACGGTCTGGGGCATGACACCGTCATTGGCGGCCACAACGAGCACGACGATATCGGTCACATTGGCGCCTCGAGCCCGCAACGACGTGAAAGCCTCATGGCCAGGCGTATCGACGAACGTGAGTTTTCCGCCGTCTGGAAGATCGACCTGGTAAGCACCGATATGTTGGGTGATACCGCCTGCTTCGCCGGCTACGACGTTGGCGTTGCGAATCGTATCGAGCAGCTGAGTCTTGCCGTGGTCGACGTGACCCATGATCGTGACAACGGCCGGCCTGGGTGCCAGATCCGCTTCTTTGTCATCCTCATGCACCTCGGCACGGAGGGAAACAACCTCGGCTACTTCTTCTTGCATTTTCGACACAGTCACCATGAACCCGAATCGGGCAGCCAGATCATCGAGGACCGCAGCGGGCACCGGAGCGTCAGCCGCGGCCATTTGACCCATTTCGATCAGATTCCGCACGACCGGACCAACCGGGACATCCATCGCCTCGGCCAGCTCACCAACGGTCACCCCTTCGGGAACCTCAACGAGTCCGAGCTCGCCATCGGCGGCGTCGAGACGCGACACCTCTTCGACATCTTCCTGCGGAGCAGCCGGTTTCGAAGCGGCTGGCTCAGCTTCGGTCGGGGCAGGTGCAGCCGGGGCAGGTTGCGGGGTTTCTGTAGTCGGCTCCGCCGGCAAGCCCGGATCGGCATCCGGCGACTCCTGGCTCGTATCGGGAATGGCGGATGGCTCCGCGTCTTGATAACTAAGGCGAACCAGCTCAGCCGACTCCTCGTCGAGACCGGACGAGGCGGTCTTGACCTCGAAGCCAAGCTCGCGAGCGCGCTCGGCTACATCCTTGGACTCCATGTCCAGTTCTCTGGCCAGTTCGTAGACACGGATCTTCGCCATTAGACGTCTGTCTCCCCGGCCGCGATCCCAACATCGGCGTCGGTGTCTGCTCCGTCGGGCGCGCCGGCGACCTCAGAGACTTCGGCCATTTGCTGGGGCTCTGGTGGTTTTGGCGCTTCCGGCATGTCGGGGAACGCAGGTTCTGCAACGCCGTCATCAGCGGGCATATCCGGGACCGGCGGTAGTTCGGGGACGTCAGAGTCGGGCACGCCTGGCACCTCGGGGACATCCGAATCTGGAACGTCCGGCAGTTCAGGGACATCCGAGTCAGGCACCTCGGGGACATCGCCATCCGGCACCTCGGGCATCTCGGGAATATCCGAATCAGGAACCTCAGGTACGTCCGAATCGGGGATTTGTGGAGGGACCTCGGGCTCAGCCGGTTCGGAAACGTCTGGCGAAGCCGGTGCGTCGTCCGTCGCTGTCGCGGCATCAGCGACCTCGACTTCCGAAGCAGGGGCGTCATCTTCCGATGCATCCGCAACCGGCGATTCGGCGGGGACAGCCTCGGCAGGCGCATCTGCGGTCGGCGCATCTGCCGCAGCGACATCTGTCGCGTCGGCGGTCACCGTGGCTTCAGCTGCGTCCCCCGCCACCGACGCTTCTTCGGTGGTAGGCGCATCGGCAGCAGCCGGGGTTGTCTCCTCGATCCTCGTGCCTTCCGGATTCGATTCGGGCCTGATTTCGATGCCGTAACCGGTCATCCTGGCCGACAGACGGGCGTTCTGGCCATCTTTGCCGATCGCAAGTGACAGCTGGTTGTCTGGCACGATGACAATCGCCTTCTTCTCTTCCTCGTCGATGATGACATCGCGGACGCCTTTGACGGGCGAGAGGGCTTCGGTGATGTATTTCTTGGGATCTTCCTGCCATTCACAAAGATCGATCTTTTCGCCACGCAGCTCGTTCACGACCTGGCGAACTCGCGAGCCTCGAGCACCAACACACGCGCCGACCGCATCCACTTGTCGATCATTCGAATGTACAGCAACCTTGGTGCGGTGGCCGGCTTCACGGGCAAGCCCGCGAATTTCGACGATCCCTTCTGCGATCTCGGGGACCTCGAGCTCAAACAGCTTCCGGATGAAATCGGGGTGGCTGCGCGAGACAACGATCGGGGCACCTTTGCCTTCCTCGCGTACCTCCAGGATCAACGCTTTGACCCTGGTGCCCCGCTCGAGGCGCTCATACGGTATGCGTTCTGACGATGGCATAATCGCTTCGGCGTCGCCGAGATCGACCATGCTGTAGCGATGGTCAACCTGTTGGATCATGCCGGTGACGAGTTCGTTCTCGCGACCGTGGTAGATCTCATAGACCTGCTCTCGCTTCGCTTCGCGAGTTCGTTGCTGGAACACCTGTTTGAAGGTCTGTGCGGCAATGCGGCCAAAGTCGCTCGGCGTGTCTTCCCACTCCCGCGTCACGTTGCCGTCTTCATCCAATTCCTGGCCGTAGACAACTACTTCGCCGGTGTCGGCATCGATGGTTACACGTGCCTCCTCGGCAGCACCCGGGCTGCGTTTATAGGCCGAAACAAGGCCGTTGGCAACCGCGTCGAGCATGGTTTCGAGTTCCATGCCTCGCTCCCGACAGAGCTGTTCGAGCGCTTCCATGTCAAACTGCATTAGTTACCTTCCCAACGGAATACGGTTTTGGCCGAGGTCACATCGGCATATGGCAGCTCCACGGCACCATCATCGGTGCTCAGTGTGAATTGATCCTCATGAACCGATTCCAGGATGCCTTTGTAGCTTTGGCGATCTGAGGTCTTGACCGTGACCTCCCGACCAATCGACTTGGTGTAGTGGGCGGGTCGACGAAGTTTGCGTTCGAGGCCCGGGGACGAGATTTCGAGCATGTAGGGCGACGAGAACAGATCAGACTCGTCGAGCATCTTGGAGATGGCAGGCGAGATTCTGGTGAGACGATCCGAATCGAGGCCGCCTTCGGCATCGAGAGTCACCCGACACAGGCGCGTTTGACCACCCCCGACAACTTCGACGTCGTCGAGATCAATGTCTTCCGCAGTCAGATATCCTGCCAATATATCCCAAATCTGTTCTTCGATGCGGCTCATCGCAGTCCATACCTTCAACTTCTCGCTACAAGAACCCAGGCCCATCAAACGGTCCCGGTTCTGCGACCGTTTCAGGCCGCTTTTTGAAGAATGCAAAAAATAAAGTGGGCTACCGCCCACTTGCATCAACAAGCCTTCTCGCAGGGTGCGATTATAGCAGCGCAGCCTTCGCCTGCTCGATGGAATCGGCGGCGTGGGCAATAGCGTCTTCCAGTGCTACGTCGGCTCCGTCACCGGCCCGGGTTTTCCATTCGACAACCCCCTTTTCGAGCCCGCGCGGCCCGACCACCATTCGATAAGGAATCCCTACCAACTCGGCGTCGGCAAACTTGACCCCGGGGCGCTCGTCACGATCGTCGAGAATCACCTCAATCCCCTGCTCCTGTGCTGCCAGGTAGAGCTCCTCGGCACGTTGCAGTGTTGGCTCATCATTTCCGATGACCGTGACTACGAGTTCGTAGGGCGCGACCGACACCGGCCACATCAGACCGGATTCGTCGTGATAGGCCTCGGCGACGGCAGCCATGGCTCGTTCGAGTCCGATCCCGTAGGAACCCATGGTGATGGTTTGAGGCTTACCGTCGTTGTCAAGGACGGTTGCGCCGAATGCTTCGGCAAAGCGTCGGCCGAGCTTGAAGATGTGACCGACCTCGATCGCCTTGACAACATCGAGCGCCGTTCCACACGCGGGGCAAGCCTCGCCTGCCTCAACTTCCCGGAGATCGACCCATTTCGTGACACGAATATCACGCTCGACGTTCACGCCCCGCACATGCTGGTCGTCGATGTTGGCGCCAGTTGTCATGTTGGACCGGCCCGCGAGGGCGTGGTCGGCCACGATGGTCATCCCCTCTATCCCCACTGCACCAAGGCTCCCGGGGTGTGCACCCATCGCATCGAAGATCTCATCCGACTCGGCGGGCCTGATGTCGATGCCGCCGGTAGCGTCGACCAGCTTCTGTTCGATCAGCCCGTGATCGCCCCGTACGAGAGCAATGGTGAGTTGACCATCGATGACATAAAACAGGCTCTTGATCTGACGCTCGGGTGGTGCGTCGGGCGAGAACTCAGCAAGCGCTGCGATCGTGCGAATGCCAGGCGTATCGAACGGTTCAGGTCCCGAAGGGCCTGGCGGGTCCTCCACCGGGGCCAGGTCAGAGGTGGCCTTCTCGACATTGGCTGCGTAGTCGCCGGTGGGACACAGGACCACAAGGTCTTCGCCGGCCTCGGATCTGATGACGAATTCGATTGACCCGCTACCACCCATAGCGCCTGAAGAAGCGTCGATCGCGATCGTATCGAGACCCATCCGGCTGAATATTCGCAGGTAAGCGCGCCGATGATTCTCGAATGATTTGTCGAGCCCGGCATCATCTATGTCGAACGAATAACTGTCTTTCATCGTGAACTCACGAGTGCGCAGAACACCGGCCTTCGGCCTCGGTTCATCGCGAAACTTCGTTTGGATCTGGTACCAGAGCTGTGGCAACTCCCGATATGAGTTCATCTCGAGGGCCAGCGAAACAAACACTTCTTCGTGGGTCATTCCCAACGCCAGGTCTGCATCCTTACGATCTTTGAGACGGAACATCTCCTGTCCCATGATCTCCAATCGCCCGGACTTCTGCCAGATTTCGGCGGGCTGAATCGCGGGTAGCAAGAATTCCTGAGCGCCGATGGCGTTCATTTCTTCTCGGATGATCCGGCCAATCTTGTCTCTGGTCCGCATGGCGAGGGGTAGCAGGCTGTAGGCGCCTGCCATGAGCTGACGGATGAAGCCTGCTCGAACCAGCAAGCGGTGGCTAGCGGCCTCGGCGTCGGCCGGATCGTCCCGCAGCGTCGGAATGAAAGCCTGAGACCAGTGAATGAAAGCATCTCCTGAGAGCGGGTCCGGAAAATACTACTTCCCGGCACTTTCCGCGATGCTGCCCATGGACAACTCCTTCGGAGGCTGTCCGTACGCTTGACCGTACTTTGAGGCCGTACATTTAGGCCGTACATCGAGACGTGCCCCAACGCAGAAAGGCTTAAACCGTTATGGCGAAAACCTTTGGAGTAATCGGCGTGATCCTCTACGTCCTGACGGCCTGGCTCTACCTGACCAGCGGACTGGTGGTGCCGTTTCCCTGGGTCTATGTGCTATGGGCAATCTGGCTGGCCGGGCTGATTGTGCTGCGCATTGTCTTTCGAGATCGACCGCTCTTGACTCCCCTGGTTGCTGTAGGCGCTGTTTTGGCATGGATGGCGTATGTCCAGCTTGGCTCCTGGCTGTTCGGTTGGACAGCCTGATACCTCCATGAACGGTGACTGCTAGATGGTTTTGACGCAACTGTCGTGCCAATGTGTATGTTCGAGACTGGCACTGTTACCAAGGGAGGCAGCCGATGCCCAAATACATAACGTTCTTCTCATATTCAGCGGATGCGGTGAAAGCGATGATTCATCATCCGAGTGATCGATCGGCGGCCGCAAAGGCTCTGGTCGAATCGTTGGGAGGGACGGTCGAGGCCTTTTACTGGATGCAGGGGGACCACGACGGATTCGTGATCGCGGAATTGCCAGATGGCGTACAGGGAGCGGCGCTCAGCGCAGCCGTCGCGAGCACAGGTGCTATCACGAATCTAAACACGCACCAGTTGTTCGATCACGATCAGCAGGCTGCGATAGTCGCCGCGGCGAAAACCGCTCTCGAGGCCTACACACCGCCCAACTAGCGCCAGGGGTTAGTTGGCTACGGAACGATCTGCGACGATCATCGGGTAGACAATCGACACGACGAGGAGCACAACGCCGATACCGGCGTAGAGCCATCCGGTCGTGGCGTGCGCCCCGAACGCCGTATGCAGAGCCGGTGGCTCCGAGATCATGACACCGCCGAACGCAAGCGCAACAGCGCCGAAAATCCTCATGGAGGTCCATTGCATGGCGGGGCGTGCACCGCCCATGACGAGAGCGAGACCGGCGGCCATGTGGATCACGGCCATGAGCGACGTCGTGTGAAATCCTGCCACCGACGCGTGCTGGTTGGCGACATCCAGGAAATTGACGCCAGTCTGTGAAATGGCGGTACCTCCCAGAATGAGAAGTGCGACGCCAAAGCCGAGGGCCAACAACTGGCCGATGCCACGGCCGAGCCGTGCTTCTACGGCGAGTTCGTCGCCGTGCGGCACGGGCGGCTGGCTGGGAACAGCCTGCAGGGGCTGATTGGCGTAGGGCTGCGGCCGCTGGGGAACATTGCCCTGCTGCGGAACGCTGCCCTGGGGATCGGGCATATCCGGGATACGGTCATACATAAGAGATCATCCTCCACGCGGCGAATCAGCCGCTCCTCCCGTTATCGGCAAAGCCATAAAATCAGTTGAGCGCTTATCCATGAGGGCATCTCAGCATGCGTGAAAGAATCACCGTTCGTGACCACAGCCAAACCTGCGAACACGGCGCGCTTTGGTCACACTGGGTCACATCCTCGAAGGCGAAATGGTGGAACGAACCAGAGTGTCTTGGTGGTCGGGCCATTTCGCTCGAGAAGGTCGGTTCCCGGCTCTGGAAAGAAGTGGATGCTGAGCCCGACGACCCGGAAACCGAGAGCCCTGGCTAGCTCGTCGATGCTTCGACGGCTCGTTGCGTCACGGCCTTGCGTCGTTCCTGTGTCTGGTTGGCGTCACCCTGGTCGGCGGCGAGCTGCAGCGCATTCATGGCCGCAATCTCGGGCGCAGAGGTGTCAGCGGCCGCCAGGCGGGCTTCGAATCCTTCTTCGACGAGCTTGCGGGCCTCCTCGACGAGAGCGTCAACCATCTCGTCTTCCGGCACGACGCGCACCACCTGACCTTTGATGAACAAATGCCCCTTGCCCTTGCCTGCCGCGATCCCGATATCGGCTTCTCGAGCTTCACCAGGCCCATTTACGACGCATCCCATCACAGCTACCTGAATCGGGAGTTTCTCGGCTTCTAGCTTTTCCTGTGCCTCGGCGGCGACCGCGATGACGTCCACATCGGCCCGGCCGCATGAGGGGCATGCGATGAGGTCGAGGCCTTTGCGTTCCCTCAGGCCGAGATACTCGAGGAGAGATCGACCTGCTTTGGCTTCTTCCACCGGATCGGCGGTGAGAGAAAACCGGATTGTGTCACCGATACCCTCCAACAGGAGTGTCGCGATGCCGGCAACCGACTTGATGAGGCCACCCGGGGGCGGCCCGGCTTCGGTCACACCAAGGTGGAGCGGGTAGTCGACTTTCTCGGCCAGGAGCCGATACGCGTTCACCATCGAAGGTACGTGGCTGTGCTTCACGGAAATCTTGATGTCCGTGAAGTCGACCTCTTCGAGGTACCGGATCTCGGTCAGCGCCGACTCGACCAGAGCTTCGGGGGTGGCGCTTCCGTGCTTCTCCAACAGATCCTTATCGAGTGAACCGCCATTGACGCCCACCCGAATCGGAACGCCGGCATCTTTCGCTGCCCTCGCGACGGTCTTGATGTGCGTTTCGTTCCGGATATTTCCGGGATTCAACCGCAAACCCGCAACTCCAGCCTCGAGCGCGGCCAGGGCCAGCCGATGCTGGAAATGGATGTCGGCGATGATCGGTACCGGAGAACGAGGCACGATTTCGGCAAGCCCTGCGGCAGCCTCTATGTCGTTACACGTGATGCGAACGATATCTGCGCCAGCTCCAGCAAGCGCATACATCTGGGCCAGGGTGCCATCGACGTCAGCCGTCTTGGTGGTAGTCATGGATTGCACCGAAATGGGGGCTCCCCCGCCCACTGCTACCGGGCCAACGTGAAGTTGACTACTCATGCGGCGCTCCACCAGGACACCCCCCTATCCGACGGGCGCCGGCGCAAAAATATCGAACCAGAGTCCGATCAGGAAGATTCCCATGAACAGCACGATAACGCCGATCGCGACCGGAGCCAGCCGATCAAAGTTCGCCTGCTTGCCTGTGACCTTTTGGTACAGCGCAATCGCGGCATGCCCGCCATCGAACGGCAACACAGGAATGAGATTGAAGAGTGCAACGACGATGTTCAGACTGGCGAGGACTCCCAACAGGCCGGCCCAGCCAAAAGACTGCTGAATCTCATCGCCGGCGGCCACGATTCCCACAACCGTCGTAGGGCGGTTCTCGGGATCTGGCGTCTCGCCGCCTGCGATATCTCCAACGAGCCCTACGAGGTTGACCGGGTTGAGCAAGCGACCGAGACCGGTGACCGTTGCCCCTACCTGCTCGGTGAACGCAGGCCACGCCACCGTGAGACCCTCCACGACACCGAGGCGTTCGAGAACCCTGTCGGGAGCGAGGCCCATATATCCGATTACCTCACCATCTTCGAGTTGGCGCTCACCCGGGGTGATCGTCAGCGGGACGATGGCGCCCTCGCGATCGATTTCAATATCGATGGCGACGCCGGGTCGGGCACGAACGTACTCACGAAATGTGGCCCACTCGTCCAGAGCCAGACCGTCATACCCCACGATGGTGTCACCGGCCATCAATCCTGAGGTTGCGGCGGCGGTGGCTTCGCCGTTCTCATCGACATCGAGCACCATCGCGACTGTCGTATTGGCTTCTCCGGGGATTCCGATGAGCACAAACACGCTGTAGATGAGAACAAAACCCAACGCGAGATTGGTCACGATGCCCGCCAATACCACGACCGTCTTCTGCCAAAAGGGTGAGCCCCGGTACGTTCGATGTTCCTCCGCGGGGTCCACCTCTTCTCCGGGATGCATACCAACGATGCGGACGTATCCGCCGAGCGGAAGCAGTTTGAGCCCATATTCGGTCTCGCCCTTGCGGAACGACCACAGTTTCGTGCCGAAACCCACGAAAAACTCGGTCGTCTTCATTCCAAATGCTTTGGCCGCGGCAAAGTGAGCAGCTTCGTGGAACATGACTGCTGCGAGAATGCCTGCGGCTATGAAAAGGCCTGCGCTCATGGAGGAAAACTACCTGCTGTGTCGGGTTATCCGGGCCATCGATCCGCGCTCGAACATGCGCAAGGATCCTGGCACATGATCAACAACTGCCTGCGATTTCAGCGGCGACGTTTCGAGATTCGGTATCGATTGCGAGTACATCGGCAACGGTGTCGATTGCCTGAACACCCATTCGCTCGAGTGACATCTCAACGATGGTGGCAATCATGCTGTACGAGATCCGCCCATCGATGAATGCCTGGACCGCGATTTCGTCTGCCGCATTCATGGTCGCCGGCGCACTTCCTCCGGCCCTCCCGGCGTCGTACCCGAGACCGAGTAGAGGAAAACGATCGAAGTCAGGCTTCTCGAATGTGAGCGTGCGATCCGACCAATCGAAGCGCTCGCCACCCGGTGCCCGATCGGGGTAGGTGATGGCATATTGGATGGGAACTCTCATGTCCGGTTCGCCGACATGAGCCTTGGTCGAACCGTCGGCGAACTCGACCATCGAGTGCACAATGCTCTGAGGGTGGACGACAACGTCGATTGCATCGTAGGAAATGCCAAAAAGCAGATGTGCCTCGATCACCTCGAAAGCCTTGTTCATGAGGGTCGACGAATCGATCGTGATGCGGGGACCCATATTCCAGGTCGGGTGAGCAAGCGCTTCGCCGAGAGTGACATCGGATAG
Organism: Acidimicrobiia bacterium; assembly: GCA_013043085.1. GTDB lineage: Bacteria > Actinomycetota > Acidimicrobiia > Spongiisociales > SHLN01 > JABDOU01. Next base: position 8,298 of record JABDOU010000091.1, on the reverse strand, counting down.
GTCGGCGCGGTCGCGAAAAGGCCCACCCGATGCAGTGAGAATCAAACGCGTGACCGAGGACAGATCCTCTCCCTGCAGACACTGAAAGAGTGCCGAGTGTTCAGAATCGACCGGAACGATCTCTCCTCCGCCGCGTTCTGCTGCGGCCAACACCACGGGACCGCCGGCTACCAGGCTCTCCTTGTTGGCCAGCGCAAGCCGGTTGCCTGATTCGAGGGCAGCTACCGAAGCGGGGAGCCCTGCCGACCCGACTATGCCATTCACTACGACGGCTGCGGTGCGTGCCAGCTCCTCGAGTTCCTCGGGACCGCGCGCATATCGGCTACCGAGCCGGTCCCTGAGCATGGCGTGTTCCTGATTGGTGGGTGCAGCTGCGACCACGCGAGCTTCGGGAAACCGCTCGGCAAGCGATACGAGCCCATCGGAGCCCTGGCGTGCGCCGAGTGCCACGACCTGCCGGCCTAGGCGCTCGGCAACCTCTATGGCCTGGCGCCCGATGGAACCCGTTGCACCGAGAATCACGAGTGGTCCGGCGTCGGTCAGAGAATGCCCGCCCATGAAAAGACCAGATACGCAGCGGGCACTGCGAACAGGTAGCTGTCGATGCGATCCAGAAGCCCACCGTGTCCTGGCAGGAGGTCACCCATGTCTTTGACACCAAAGTGGCGCTTGACGAGCGACTCGCTCAGGTCACCCAGCGGGGCAGCGATGGCGATGGCAGTTGCCAATCCAAGCGCGACGCCGGGAGAGATCGGGTCGACAAAGAACGAAGTGATGAACGCCATGATGAAGGCCAGGATGGTTCCACCGACGAGACCTTCGACGCTCTTGTTCGGTGAAATCTGCGGTGACAGTTTCCTTTTGCCGATGGCCTTCCCCACGAAGTAGCTACCGACGTCGAACGCAGCAACTATCAGCATCGTTGCCACCACCAACCCGACCCGGTTTTCCGAATCGGCGATCGGGATGACCAGCGCCAACAACCCCGGAATCCATGCGACGCCAAACAACGAGACGACGGCATTGGGAAACGGTTCCTGCGGTGGCTCGGACCTGGACCCGTACCATGCCATCACAACAGCAGTCGTGGCGGCGAGAGCGGCTGGAATGGCGGCCGGCCCGTTGGTGTAGGTGCCGACCAGCATTCCAATGGCCCCAAGCCACGCAAAGAGTCTGAGAGGCCGGTATCCCTGCTCGGTCGAAACGTCCATGAACTCCGTGAGCGCGATCACGCTCACGACCGTGATGAAAATGAGAAAAGAGACCCCTCCGAAACTCAGGGACAACCCGAAAACACCGAGCAAGAGAATGGCACTGGCCACGCGCAGGGTTAGCTCGCTGTCGCCGGGCACGATTGGTTCGTCGTCTTCGCCGTCTCCGTCAGAGCGCACGTGATCGAGATCGCGATCGTCATCGGGGTCATCCAGGAAGTACGACTCGTCCTCTGCGATTTCGTCCACACCGACGATTCCTGTGTCTACCCGATCTAGTGGCGCCGACATCGCCTCCGCCTCAACGTCCTTACCCTCGGCTTCAGCGATTGCCGCAGCCAGCCCGACGTGCTCCTGGGTCGGCATGTGGATGTAGTCATCCGCAAGCTCCTGATTTGTGAACGACTCGAACTCCAACGGAGCTATATCGGCCGTCAGAGAATCGACGAGCTCGCTCTCGGGAGTTGGTGGCCCGGTTTCCTCGACCTCGGCATCGCCTGATGTGCGGAGTGGCCAGCTCGAGTAATCCTCGGCCCCATCATCTCGACGAGCCGCAACGTCGTCGGCGTCGGTATCGACGTCGGTATCGACGCCGACCTCGATCGCATCCGACTCAGCGGCTGACTCGTCATCGCTATCAGTAAGCGCCGCCAGATCGAAAGACGGCTCAGTTGATTGATCCCCCACCTCACGTTCGATCCCAATCTCTCCGCCGGTCGCTTCCGTCCCGGAAGCATCATCGCTGTCTTCAACGTCGTCGAGCTCAACCACCTCATCAAGCTCGTACCGCTCGACCTGTTCAACCAGCCCATCGAGCTCGCCCGGCTCCTCCAGCTCATCCGACTCCCCCAGCTCGTCCGACTCCCCCGGCTCGTCCGACTCCACCAGCTCGTCCGGCTCGTCCGGCGGCTCGTCAGAGGACTGTGGCTCGGCTAGCTCTTCTTCTTCGACATCCACCGATTCGGCTTCGGAAAAGACGGGTCCATCATCCGATTCTGTGTCGTCTGAGGCAGCCTCGGAGACCATGTCGGAGGACTCGAATGCGGCGTCATCGAGGTCCTCGACCAACGAGAACTCGTGTTCTGCCGTCACATCCTGGAGATCATCGATATCTACATCGTCGACGGTCAGCTGAATATCTTCGACCTCGACACCCGCATTTCCATGGTCTGCCATGAATTCTGCCCAGGCGGCTTCTTCCACCTCATCGACGTCAACCGCTGCCAGTTCCTCGGCTATGTAGTTGGAGACGAGAACATCGTCTTCTGCCTGCTTTTGTTCGAAGACGTCGACGATCTCCTCAAATGCAGGCTCATCTCCGCCCACCGCAGGTGCCGCCGGCTGCTCATCAACGACAGGAACCTCAGCGGTGTCCGCGTCGTGATCGATGTCAAGAGCATCGACCAATCCCCAACCCGGATCGGTGTCGTCGGCGTGATGGTCTGACGTTGCGTCCCAAACAGAGGTCTCGTCCCGCGCCACATCTTCGGTGGAGCCCAGGCCATCGTCTCCTTCGATCGTGGGTTTGAGCTCGTCTTCGGCTTCGAGCACCTCGGGCAACACGGGATCCACCAACTCTCCGAATGACTCTTCTGATGGCTCATCGTCGTGGAATACGACGAGATGCTCGTCTTCTTCCGCGGTTTCGATCGGGGCCATCTGCTCCGACTCTGAAGCGTCATCCGGCTCAGCCAGCCCGACTTCTTCTCTTGGCTCGAGCTCCACCTCTGGCTCTGGCTCTGGCTCCGGTTCCGGCTCCGGTTCTGGCTCGAGCTCCGGTTCCACGTCGAGTTCCGGTTCTGGATCCGCCTCTGGCTCGAGTTCTGGCTCGAGCTCCGGTTCCCCGTCGAGTTCCGGTCCTGGATCCGGCTCCTGCTCCGGTTCCGGCTCGAGCTCCGGCTCCGGCTCCCGTTCGAGCTCTCGTTCCGACTCAGATTCAGATTCGGGCTCAGATTCCAATTCGGGCTCAGGTTCCGGCCCCGGAGGCACTACCTCTTCTTCGCCTGCCGGTTCTGAGTCGAGATCGAGCGGCCATTGCTCTTCTGTGGTCGGCTCCTGACCGGGACTCCAATCAGGATGCCAGGGATCGCCGGGATGAACTCCCCCGCCTCCTGTCGTCACGCGCCTGATCCTTCCTCGCTAGACCTCAAGAAGCTCAGCTTGTTTCTGTTCGAACAACTCGTCCACCCGTGCCACGAATTTGTCTGTGAGTTCCTGAAGGCGCTTTTCCCCGCGGCGAATCTCATCATCCGACATCTCTCCGTCGAATGCCTCGAGGTCTTCCTTTGCAGGTCGGCGGATGTTGCGTATTGAGATCCTGCCGTCCTCGGCCATACCGCTCACGACCTTCACCAACTCCTTGCGGCGATCTTCCGTCAAGGGCGGGAAGGCGAGGCGGATGACGTTTCCATCGCTGTTCGGTTGAAGGCCGAGGGAAGACGACTCCAGGGCCTTCTCGATATCAGAAATCGAGCCTTTGTCGAACGGGGAGATCACGAGCGTCGTTGGCTCAGGCACCGAGAACGTGGCCAGCTGCTGAAGCGGAGTGCGGGTTCCGTAATACTCAACCATCACCCGATGGAGGATTGCAGGATTGGCTCTGCCCGTCCTGACGGTGGAAAATTCCTGTTGGACGTGCTCGATCGCCTTGTCCATCTTCGCCTCGGCATCGGCGAGAACTTCAGCAATCATGGGCCCGTCTCCTTATTACTCGGCCCTGCAAGAGAGGCCAGTTCGCTTCCGGCGGTTGTCCATCGGGCGACCGTGGCTCAGTGAACCAGCGTCCCCACGGATTCTCCCCGTACGGCTGCCGAGATATTGCCCGGCGTAGCGATATTAAACACCCGAATCGGGAGCTTGTTGTCGAGGCACATCGTAACGGCAGTTGTATCCATCACGCCCAGCTGGCGTTGGATCGCATCCATGTACGAAACTTCGGTCAGAAGCTGCGCATCTTCATGGAGTGAAGGATCTTTGTCATAGACACCATCGACCTTGGTGGCTTTGAGGACTGCTGTCGCGCCAATCTCGGCCGCGCGCAATGCGGCGGCAGTGTCAGTGGTGAAAAAGGGGTTCCCGGTTCCGGCTGCGAATATGACAACTCGCCCTTTCTCGAAGTGGCGCAGGGCACGGAGACGGATGTAGGGCTCTGCCACCTCAGAGATGCTGATCGCGGTTTGAACCCTCGTTACCACCCCGGCGTTCTCGAGGGCCTCACGCAATGCCAGAGCGTTTATCACGGTGGCGAGCATGCCCATGTAATCGGCAGTCGCTCGATCCATGTCTTTGGCTGCTTCGGATACACCACGAAAGATGTTCCCGCCGCCTACGACGACGGCAACCTCGTGCCCTTCGGCGTTGACTTCTCCGATTTCCTTCGCAACACGACGGATGGTGCTGGGATCAATCCCGTATCCGGTTTCGGAGTCGGCGAATGCTTCGCCCGAGAGTTTGAGGACGACCCGTCGCGGCGAGCTCACTCGCCGACCGCGACTCGCGACATTTTGCCAACGCCGATATTCTCGCCAAGTCTGCCGGACATCTCGTCCAGCATGACTTTCACCGTACCGTCATAAACGTCGGCTTTCACGAAGTTCTGCTCGTAGAGAACGTTGTCCTTCATGAATGCCTCGAGCCGACCGTCGATGATCCGCTCGATCACATTGTCCGGCTTGCCCTCGTTTTTGGCCTGTTCGCCAGCGATTTCTCGCTCCTTGGCGATAACGTCTTCGGGAACATCCTCCCTGCGTACCCACCCCGGCTTGAATGCAGCAATGTGCATTGCGAGGTTCTTGGCGGCTTCTCTGAACTCCTCGCTCTTGGCCACGAAGTCTGTCTCGCATCGGAGTTCGACGAGCACACCAACGACCGGACGCTCCGCCTGAACATGCAGATAATGTCCGATGGTGCCCTGGTCGTTGGATCGGTCCGCACGTTTCGCCGCATCCGCCAGCCCCTTTTTGCGGAGAATATCGGCTGCAACGTCGCTATCGCCTTTGGCCTCGGTCAGGGCGGCTTTCACATCCATGATGCCCGCTCCGGTCGCTTCGCGAAGCGCCTTGATATCTGAAGTTGAGACCTCAGCCACTGGAATCGGTCCCAACGGGCGCATCGGCACCTGCAAGTGCAGCCTCGGTAGCAGCTTCAGCCGCAGCCGCAGCCTCGCGAGCTATTTGATTCTGTCGCTCACGCTCGACTTCGGCAGCCTCCTGTTCGGCGGCGACCTCGTCCTTGCGGGCGTCAGCAGCCTGGGCGGCGGCCTCCACTCCCTTTGCATGGGCTGCCGAGCCTTCGATGCATGCATCAGCAATGGCACCGGCCATCAACTGTGTTGCGCGTATCGCGTCATCATTTCCCGGGATCACGATAGAGATCGGGTCGGGATCGCAGTTTGTGTCCACGACGGCAACGATCGGGATCTTGAGCTTGGTGGCTTCCTTCACCGCGATGAGTTCGTTATTCACGTCTACCAGAAACAGCATCTCGGGCGGACGGGCCAAATCGCGCACGCCTCCCAGGTTGTTTTGGAGCTTGGCCATTTCGCGGCGCAACCTGATGCGCTCCTTTTTTGGCAAAGAGTCCATTTCGCCGGACGTGTCCATCCGCTCCAACTCGCGCATGTAGAGGACACGCTTATGTGTCGTGTGAAAGTTGGTGAGCATGCCACCCAGCCAGCGGTTGGCGATATAGGGCATGCGTGCACGCTCGGCGGCGTCGATAATCGGATGCTGGGCTTGCTTCTTCGTTCCCACGAACAAGACGGTGCCACCCTTGGAAGTGACGTCTAAGACCGCGGCATAGGCCGCCTGGACCTGTTCGAGGGTTTGGCGCAGATCGATGATGTGAATGCCGTTTCGTTCACCGAATATATACGGCTCCATCTTGGGGTTCCAGCGCCGGGTTTGATGCCCGAAGTGGACGCCCGCCTCCAGCAGCTGCTTGATGGTGACTGATGCTGCCACGCGTTATCTCCTTGTGTTTGGTTGGTTCCTCCGCCTGCCCGACAGCCGACCCGGGATACGTTCTCACAAAAGAGAAGCCCCGACCACGGTCGACCTGCAGCAGACGTGCGTAATTGAGCCGGAAGTGTAGAGGATGGAGCAGAAGTCGTTAAGCGGGGCCCGGGCCATCGCCCTGGAAACGAACGACTTTATATGGCCGGTCAGCGGCTCCGGTAGATCGGTTCGATCATACGATTGCGCACCGACATCACGGCTTTGGTATGGATCTGGCAAACGCGAGATTCGGTGACACCGAGCACATCGCCGATCTCGGAAAGCGTGAGGCCCTCGTAGTAATACAGCGTCACAACCAGTCGCTCTCGCTCCGCCAATCGATTGATTGCCTCGGTCAACGACTTTCGCGTTTCATCGACTTCGAGTTCTGCAACCGGATCAGCCGCCCTCGGATCAGGGAGCAGATCACCAACCGAAGCGGCGTCGCGGTCTCCGGTATTGAGCATCTCGTCAAGTGCCACCAGTCCGAGGGTTGAGATCTCCGACAGGTGATCCTTCAGGGTCTCAACCGGAACGTTCATGTGCTCGGCGAGTTCTTCGTCGGAAACAGAACGCTGCTCCGAATGCTCGAGCTCCGCCAGGGACCTTTGGATTTCACGAGCGCGTGCGCGCACGGATCGCGGTACCCAGTCGAGGGCCCGCAACTCGTCGAGGATCGCGCCCTTGATGCGGTTGACCGCATAGGTTTCGAACTTGAAGCCACGTTCGAGATCAAACTTGTCGATGGCGTCGATCAAACCAAAGATTCCATACGAAACGAGATCAGATTGCTCGACATTCCTCGGCAACCCGACACCCATCCTGCCGGCCACGAATTTGACGAGCGGCGAGTAATGGAGAATGAGCCCCTCACGCGCCTTGGGATCACCGTTCGCCTTGAACGTTTCCCACATCGCGTGGAGGGTGTGCTCTTCTATTTCAAGCGCGGGGATGCGATCGCTCATAGGTTCCTTTGAGATGCTCGTTACTTATCGACGTGTAGATCTGCGTAGTGGAGAGATCATTGTGCCCGAGTAACTCCTGAACTACGCGTAAATCCGCTCCCCCTTCCAGCATATGGGTGGCAAAAGAATGGCGAAGAGCATGGGGAAAAGTGCCAACATACGTTGCAACCACGCGGCGTACGGCCCGGGCGTCCATCGGCCCACCTCGCGCCCCTACCCACAAAAAAATACCTGTGGAAGCGTCCACGAGGTGCGGTCGAGATTTTTTCAAATATTCCGCTAAAGCGGCACGCGCGGGAGCACCGAGCGGGACGACCCTCTCCTTTTTTCCTTTTCCAGCGACCTTCACAAAGCCATCGCCTTCGATTTCTTCCGTTGTCATGGAGGTCAGTTCCGAAACTCGCAAGCCGGTCCCGTACAGAACTTCGAGAATCGCCCGGTCTCTGATCGCGATAGGGTCGTCACCCGGTTTCAGGTCGTCGAGATGCCGACCCAAAACCGTCTTCGAAACCGCCTTGGGAAGCGTGTGGGGTCTGCGAGGGACGGCAAGTGCGTGGAGGGGATTCGTCGCGATGAGCTCTCGTTTGAGAGCGTCCGCATAGAACGTGCGAAGCGCAGAAGCTTTCCTCGCGATGGAACGCCTGCTGAAGTTTCTCGTAGCCAGACTCGCCAAATAGCGCCGAGCGATCGTCCGGGTCACGGCGACGATCGAATCACAGCCGAGACGGTCTGTGAAATCGAAGAACTGCGATAGGTCCCGACGGTAAGCGTCGACCGTGTGGGGAGACAATTGTCGCTCCACCTCGAGCCTCCGCACGTAGTCGGAAACCGGCCCCGCAGCCCAACCTGGAAGGTCAGGTACTGATCCCATAGGGAGCCGAGGCTAGCGGCAACTCGCGAAAACCTGCCCTATTGGCCAACAAGGGGCACTTCGCCAATGGTGCCGTCTGGCATTGCAGGCGAAAACCGATATTGCCTGCCCGGTCCGATTCGGGAGCATCGGCAGACGAGATTCCCAGCGCAATATCATCGAATCGATCACGGCGTGGTCGCCAAATGTTCGTTTCACAGACCGGTCCACGCCCGGCCGGCATACGGTGAAGTGACGCTCCAAGAGCGTGGTCTCAC